>JALZAW010000185.1 GCA_030948155.1 Candidatus Dormiibacterota bacterium
AGTAACCCACCGCCGCGAACGAGGAGGTCAGCACCACCCTGCGCGCGTCGGCGTCCCGGGCTGCCTTCAGCACACGCACTGTGCCCTGGCGGGCGGGGACGATCAGCTCGTCCGGGTCCTTGGGCTGGGCGGACGGGATCGGCGAAGCGACGTGGTGGACTTCCTCCACACCCTCGAGCGCGGCCGGCCAGCCGTCGTCGGAGGTCAGATCTGCTGCCACCAGTTCAAGGCCGGCGTCGTCCACACCACCGCGACGCACGGCCGAACGCACACCTGCCTCACCATCCAGGGAGCGCACCGTCGCGCGCACCTCACGCCCATCACGCAGCAACGCCGCGATCAACTGCGTGCCCAGATATCCGGACCCGCCTGTCACCAACACCTTGGAGCTCATCTGAGCACCACCTCCTCCAGTCGTGGGAGCATTTTCTGTACCTGCAAGTTCGCCTCGGCTTCCGCGCCCGTATCCGCACGGTCGCGGGCATCCCAGAGTGCCGCCTTCGCCCGTAGGTAGTCGAGGTGGATGCGCAGCGTCTCGATCTCGGCCTCGACCCGCTCGGCGTGCCGCAGCAGCAGATCGCGCTGCTCATCCGCCTTGGCGTGCCCAGATGTGCTCGATGAGAAAAGAGCGGATCTCGGCGGCCAGGGCCTCAAGCTGCTCACGACGAACTGAACGCAGGTCGGCAGGGGATTGGATGGACTCGAGCACCCTCAGTAGCCTAACGATGGGCGCCGGAAGCCTCGGTACATCCTCAGCCGGCTTCACGCAACGCGTCGGGCGAAAGCGTCAGATGCTATCGATAAGGAGTGGACTGGAGCAGCATTCTCGTAGCTCGATCGGGGGTTACAAGCAGCTTTGAGGGAGACCGCCCGTCGCCCGGACGTGGAGCGCTCTATTGAGGAGGTCGTGTCGAGCAGAGCGCGCGTGAGCCGGCGTCAGGCGGGCCGGAGGCGGCGGTCGAGCAGCCAGCCAGCCCCCGCAGTCAGCGTGGTCGCAGCCGCGCCGAGCAGGTTGCTCGGCACCCCGGCGACTCGCGGCACCAAGTGCGGCGCATCCTCCACCCCAGCGCCCGGCACGCCCGTCGCCAGGAAGAAGGGCGCCCAGTAGGCGATCGGCACCGCCGCCGCCACGGCGCGGCCGGCGCGAACGTCATCGGAGGGCGTCCAGAGGCGCCATATCGAGAAAACGGATAGGGCGGTGGCCATTCCCAGCGCGACCACGCCGTGAAAGCGGGCGTGGGAGGGCCATGCCTCGTTGTGGATGTGGGAGTCGTTCCAGTCCGCGGCCACGGGCGCCACCACCGTGATCAGGTCCGCGAGAGTGAGTAGCCAGCGGCCGGCGTTGCGGGGCACCGAGAAGAAGGCTAGCAGCTGTGTCTCCGGCTGACGCCGTGCGGCATGGAGACGCGGCTAATGCTGCTGATGGCGGGGTGTCCTTCGTGCGTCGGCACTACGACGCCCGGGCGCTTCACCCCTCAGTAAGCATGTGCCCCTAGCCGGCATCGGGTCCGTTGACCGAGCATGCCGGTTGAACTCCTCACCGATGAGCAGATAGCCACCTACGGGCGATTTGAGGGATCACCCACCCGAGCGGAGCTAGAGCGGTCCTTCTTCCGAACGACGCCGACCGAGAGCTCGTAGAGCAGAGATGGCGAGATCCCAACCGCCTTGGCTTCGGCGTTCAGTTGGGGACTGTGAGGTTCTTGGGCAGCAGCGTCGCGATCTTCACCTGGCCTGGGATTCCAGCACCAATTCCGGCAGCGGTCCTGGCGGCGGTTGTCGCAAGTCGACGCCGTGAATGTCCTGCACCTGCTGTACAAACCACTGGGTAAAGGGGTCACTCCCCGCGCCTACCTGTTGGAAGCTCTGCGCCGGGTTGGGGCCTTCCACTGTCACGAGCGCCAGATCCATTTGGGGGGTCTGTTGCAGAAACACGCGCCAATGATCCGGCCCAAAGCGCCGACTCCAGGCCTCATACTCTGCCCGACGCGCCCCATTGAGTTCCGCCATGAAGCGCCGCCACTCATCCGTCTTGCCAGGTAGGATCGGAAACGCTACCGCCAATAAGGCCATCTTCATCAACCTCCTCAAGTCCCGACAGCACGATCAGAAGAGATTCCCTGCTGCTGTCTGTCTTCGCAGCATATCGGTTTCCTCATAATCCAATCCACGCTAGCATCGCACAAATGCTCCACTGCAAAGTCGCCTCCTGACGGCCGGCGCCGTCCACAACCTCTAGTGGTCGGCAGGCTTTGACGCAGCTGGGCGCCCGGATGAGCCCTCAGCCAAGTTCAGGAATGCTTGCGCTCTGTGCCCTCATCGACTTCACCTCCAACCTTCTCGAATGCTCGGATCGATAATCAGACTTACCGCTAGCCAGGACGACTACTACCTCACTGAAAGTTGACCCCCATTTTCAACACCTGCCTTCGAGGAACCGTAGCCAGCTGCGCTCGCCGAGTTGACCAGGCCGCCGGCCGCTACGCCCGGGCCAGCAGATCGGAGGGAACCCGCGACGCCTATGGCGCCGACTGGCGCCACTTCGGTGCCTGGAGGTCCCGAAGGTCGGTGGACGGGTAGCCCGTGAGGTGATGCATTACCTAGCCGAGAT
This sequence comes from Candidatus Dormiibacterota bacterium, assembly GCA_030948155.1. GTDB lineage: Bacteria > Chloroflexota > Dormibacteria > Dormibacterales > Dormibacteraceae > Dormiibacter. Next base: position 2,612 of record JALZAW010000185.1, read on the forward strand.
CCGTGCGGGCCAGCGATCTGCACGACTTGGCGCGCCTACCCTCATCCGGCCGGCCATCAACCTACGGCCAAGCCATCTCCGGATCGTCTCGCTCAGACCTCGACACATCCTAAAATATTCGGCTGAAGTAGCCATGCTGATCCGTCACGGCGGCGAGAGGTGGCATGCTCCCGCGAGTGAGAGCTTCAGCGATGAGGCCACACTCGAACTACTCCTCAAGGAGTCTCCGGACCTCCTTCCCGGCACGCAGGGCGCCCCGCTCGCTGTTGTCAGCCAGCTTGAGGGTGGTCACTTTTACTGGGGGACTGGTAAGTACCCATCCGTGGGTGCCTGGTATCTCGTCGAGGGGCGTGCAGTCGCCGTCTGGAGCATATACACGGATCCGGGGCGAACCGTCTTCGCAATCAACTTCGAATGGATGGCCCGGAATGAGATTTCGGAGAATCGGCTCGCGGACCTCGTCACTGCGATGAGATCGATACCAGGCATCGCCCCCTACTACGCCGGTCTCGAGGCGAAAGCCTGGCGCAAGCGGCCTTCCGTCCCGACTAGCACGCTCTTTGCCGATTCTGGCGCCGACGAGGTCATCATTCAGGCGCTTGATCGGCTAGTGACCGGCACCTAGAACCTATTCGCGTCGCGCCTGCCACCACTACGCCAGCCAGAGGTTGGCAAGTCTTGCACGCGTCCTTGTGCCGATGTACCGCTCCGCACTGCGGACAGGACGCCAGTTGCGCCAATGCTGCCCGGATCTGCTCTTCCACCAGCACCCTCTGGACCGCCTGCAATAGGTGCTTGGCCTCGACCAACTTCAGTCCCAGGTTCTCCGGCTGCAGCCCCTCCCGCTCCAGCTGTCCCACCTCCTGCACCATGGTCGAGGTGCCGTTCTCGCCTTCGATCACGACCTGTACGGTGACCTTCATGACGCGGCCAGGTCCCTGATCCGGTCGCCGCGCACATGCACCAGCTCCCGGTTGACTGCTCGACGGTTGAAGCGGTCGATCACCAGCCAGCGGCGCAGCTCCATGAGCTCTTCCCGGTGCTCCTCAATCACGCCCTCCTCGAGAAGATCCGCCAGCCGCCTAGCGATGGTCACCATGGAGTACCGCTGCCGTAGCTCCAGGAAGGCCCAGGGACCACCGCAGTCCTCCGGCGGGACGCCGCGTCGCCCGCCCACGCAGACCGGGTAGGTTCGTCCCGGCTCCAATGGCAGCAGGCGCTCCACCATGACGTCGTACTGCCAGCCGTCGGTGAAGTCGTATTCGTAGAGGAAGCGCTCGTGGGGCCGGAAGCCGAAATCGGCCAACCGCACTCCTCGCGGGTCGTCTCCGAAGCCCATGCCGCCGATATGGGCGACGCCGTACTCACGTCCCTGGATGACGAAGCGGTTCAGGTGCTCGTCAGTCCAGCCCAAGGCGAGCTGGAGAGTGGCATGCAGGTCGGCAACGGTGGCGTCGCTGCGAACCAGCAGGCGGCGCCAGATCAGGGGGCTGATGCCGCGGAGCACGACCCGCAGCTGGAGGACCATCGATGCTGAAGGCGCGGAGAGTTCAGACATGGGCTCATCCTGGCCTCCCCCTCGCCCTGCTGACCGGCGGCCTCCCACGGTTTGTCCCGCTCTCCAGGGAAGCCTGGAAGGAAGCCGGCCCGAGGTTACATCTCGCCGCTCGCCTTCTGGAGGGCCGAGCGGCGGCTATTTGCCCCGAACGGTTCGGATCCGGCCGGGTACGGTTTCCGCGCCCACGCCCAACCTTTTGAGCTCAGGCGTCGGCGGCAGCCGACCCGGGAGGTTCCCGATGCGCGCAGCGGGGCATCGACGGTCCATGCTGACGGTGGAGGTGACAAGATGGCCGTTCCCGTGATCGCCCTTCCCGGCGGCGTCATGCCGGCCGCGATGCGCTATGCACCGCTGGCATCCGCCCTCGGTGGCGAGGTGGAGGTCCACTTCAAGGACCTCGAGGTCTACGCCGGGGAAGAACCCCCGGCCGGCTACTCGATCGATCTCGAGGTCGAGGCGCTCGCCGGGTTCGCCAACTCACTCGGCCTCGACCGCTTCAACCTGCTCGGCTATTCAGGCGGCGGATTCGTGTCGCTGGCGTTCGCCGGCGCCCATCCCGACCGTTTGCTGAGCCTGGCGCTCTTCGAGCCGGCGGCGGTACCTGGCGAGCTGAGCCCAGAAGAGGCTCGGCATGACGCCCAGCTGCGGACCGCGCTGGCCGGGCTCGACGGCCCCGAGTTCATGCGCGCATTTGTAAGCCTGCAGCTGCGACAGGGCGTCGAGGTACCGCCGCCGCCGTCCGGCCCGCCGGCACCGTGGATGCGTAATCGGCCGGCGGGCATCGCGGCCATGTTGGGGGCGTTCGGAGAGCATCGGTTCGACCGGGCTCGGTTCCGCGAGTGCCGGTTCCCGGTGTTCTTCGGCTATGGCGATCAAACCGGCGAGCAGGAAGAAGTCAGGGCGGCGATCCTCGGGCGCCTACTCCCGGACGTCCACATCCGCCGCTTCAGCGGGATCCACCACTTCGTCCCGCCCGAGCAGATCTACACAGCCGACCATGTCCGCGCGCTGCGGGATCTCTGGGCACGGGCGGCGGTCTCGGTCACGGCGTGACGCGCTGTGATGCGACCGGAGGCTGCTGTCTATAAGTGGCCGCGCCCCCGAGAGACCCGATATCTGACGCGTGCGGCACGGCGGCCACCACAATGCTATCGATAACGGTCGCTACTGCGAGCGCGGATCGGCATCACAGGCAGTGGGCGCGTCGAGCTGGTGTCGTTCGGCGCGCCTGTTGTCTAGTGGCACGTCTGCTGGTTTAGTAAGGGCGCGATGAGCGGAGGATGTTGATGGGGGCCTCTGAGCCCGGATACCAACTCGGCAGCGATGCCATCGAGCTCGAGCGGCTAAAACACCAGGGCGGAGTTCTGGCCCCCGCTACCCGCACGATCCTGCAAACCGCC
>JALZAW010000186.1 GCA_030948155.1 Candidatus Dormiibacterota bacterium
GTGGTTGGAAGGATCGTTACACCGGCGACCTGCGACGTGGAGGTAGCCGTCGTGCCGCCTCCGCTGGTCTGCTCAAGAACTACGGTGGCCGTACCAAGACCCCCGGGCAGCGTTACAGTGCCAACTCCGCCATTCAAGGTGCCGCCGGCGGGCGGCAGGGCGCCGGTGTATCCGAGCAACTAATCGGTTACGGCTACACCTGCGACTGTGACACCGGTCAGGCCGACCGCGTACGCGTTGCCCGAATAGGACGTGACTGCGGCCTGCGCCGGGATGGCAGCAAACGCCGCCGCCAAGAGCCCGACCACGGCCGATAGGCCGAACAAATGAAGACGGCGCCTACTATGACTCGATAGCACTGGCGGTACCCCTCAATGAGCAAGCGGACGGCGACAACCATTCCTCCCATCGGGGAGGATAGCACACATGTGTGGGCGGATGTCCTGGAGGCTGGGCGGGTGTCCTAGACATCGGGCGAACGACCTTGCCAACGTCGCTCAATCACGAGCGCCTTGGCCACTTCTCCCGACGGCCAGCGGCCGGATGATTGAATTAGCCAGAGCGAGCCGCAGAGCTACCAAGCCAGCACGACATGCTGCGACGGACGAATTAGCTTCGCCGTAGTCTGCCCGGCCGCGGAAATCTTTCAGAGGTTCTGGACTGAAAGCAACTTCCACCCGATCCCAGGCCGCTGAATCAGTAGGAGCCGCGTCAGCGGCTGGTATCGGTCGAGCGTCCGATCAGGCTGAGCGCGATGGAGGTGGCGATCTGGGGATTCTCCTGCAGCCGGCGCAGCGAATAGGCGTACCAGTCGCCGCCATAGGGCACGTAGACGCGCACGCGGTGGCGAGCGGCGACCAGCCGCCGGCGCAGTGGCTCGGCCACCCCCATCAGCATCTGAAACTCGTACTGGTCCCTGCCCAACCCGTGATACTTGACGATCTCGAGCGAGCGCTCGGCGAGCCAGCTGTCATGGGTGGCGATGCCGACATAACAGCCAGCCTCCAGCAGGCGATCGAGCAGCCGCAAATAGGCGATCCGGATCTGATCGAAGTCCTGGAGGGCCACCGCGGGCGGCTCCTGGTAGATGCCCTTGCAGAGGCGGACCGAGATTTGCTCGCGCAGCAATCCTTCGATGTCGTCAGGGCTTCGGCGCAGCCGGGCCTGGACGACCGCGCCGACGTTGGCATGGTCGCGATGAAGCTCATGCACGAGCTCCAACGTGGCGGTCGTGTAGTGGGATTCCTCCATGTCGACTCGCATGAAGCGGCCGTGCTCGGCCGCCGCGGCCGCCACTTCGCGGAGGTTCTGGAGGCAGAACTCGCGATCCACGGCCAGACCCAGCGCTGTCGGCTTGACAGAGACACCGGCCGGCAATTTCTCCTCCGCGAGGCGCTGGATCGCCTCCTGGTAGGCAGCCTTGGTAGCCAGTGGCTGCTCCCGGCTGGTTACATGCTCACCGAGCAGATCCACCGTCCCCAGGCAGCCGCCGGCGCTGAGCCGGCGGACGGTGGCCAGGGCGTCCGCCAGAGTTTCCCCGGCGATATAGCGTTCGGAGACCCTTCTCACAATCCGCCGGGGCAGCAGCGGCACGGTGCCGGCCATTGCGCGGTCGAGCAATCGAGGCATGCCTGAACGAGGTTAGCGCCTGGCCTCCGGTGCCTTGCTTCGGGCAGGAGCCGTGCAGTATCCTGCAGGAAGTGCCCAGGCAGCCGCGCGCGCGTGCGCCGGGCGGAATCAAGAGTAAGAAGGATGTGATCAGTCGTTGAAGGTAGTCGTCAAGGATCCAGAGGAGTTCGAGCAGGCGCTGCGCGAGTTCCGCCGGAAGGTCCAGGAGCAAGGCCTGGTGCGTGAGATGCGCCGCCGGGCGCATTACGTGCCCCCGGCCGAGGCCCGGAAGATCAAGAGCCTCCGCGCCCGCCGCCGCCGCTCCCGCTAGCGGGCCGCTCTGAGCGTCGGCCGAGAGCTTATAATCGAGCCGTTCGGTGGCTACGGCGGAGGGGAAACACCCGTTCCCATTCCGAACACGGCAGTTAAGCCCTCCTGCGCCGATGGTACTGCCGCGGTAACGCGGTGGGAGAGTAGGTCGTTGCCGAGCACCTAAACCCCGTCGCCCGCGAGGGAGGCGGGGTTTTTCGCTACCGCGTCAGTCGTCCTCCGCCGTGACCATCTCCGGCCGCAAGCCTGGCAGCAGGAGCAGCCAGCGCAGCATGAGAGCGCCGAGCAGCAGCAGGACGGCTGTCAAGACGTCTCCCACCACCTGACCGATGCCAGCATGAAAGAGGGTGATCAGCGCAGCCTCCAGCGCACAGGCGGCGGCCAGTATGGGGATGAAGACCCGATCGTGGACGGCCATGAAGAACTGGACCAGCAGGTTGTCAAGGCTCAGCCCGAGTCCGATCATGCCCACCAGGACGAGGTAGGGAAGGCCCTCCTGGAGGCCGGGGCCGAACAGCGCCAGCACCAGCCAGCCGAACAGCCAGAAGCCGCCGATGGCGCAGAGGCCCAGGAGCCCCATGATGCCGCCGGACATCAAGAGCAGGCGGCCGGGGTGGTTCTTGGTCGCCACCGCCTCCACCACGCGGGGGAAAAGCACCTGACTGACGCTGAGCGTCAGGAAGTAGACGATGGTGCCCAGCTTGTTGAGGACGCCGTATACGCCGGCCGAGTGCTTGTTCAGGAAGTGGGCCGAGAGGACCACGTCCACGTTGTAGAGCAGCAGAATCCCGGCAGTACCGGCTGCTGCTGTGAGGGCGAAGTGGACCATTGTCCTCAGCTGGGCCGGCTCCGGCGCCAGCCGCAGCACATTGCGCAGAGAGTAGAGACCAAGCAGGATGCCCCAGGCGGCTCCCGCGACCAGGGCCAGTGCAGCTCCGTTGACGCGCAGGCCGAGCAACAGCAACAACGTCAGGCCGCCAGTTCTGACGGCGAGCTCGCTGGCCAGGTTGACCGAAAAGCCTGTGAAGTGCTGGCTGCCCTGGAGCAGGCCACGCGGAATGGCGAGGTAGGAATAGGCCACCATGGCCAGGGCGGTCCAGAGCAGCGGCAGCGGCGAGTCGAGATTGAGAAACCGAGCGGCCGGTCCGGCGAGCAGCGCGGCGCCGACCAGGAAGAGCAGTGCCGGCGGAGCCAGGACCAGTGCCGCGCGCCGGGCGATGTAAGGAAGGCTGCCGGGACGGCCCTCAGCCTGAAGGTGCGCGGCATAGCGGGCGAGGACGATGGTCAGGATCTGGTAGGCGGTCGTGCCGACCGTGAAGACAGCCACGATGGCGGCGACCTCGCCGTACGTTCGCGGGCCCAGATACCGCGTGGCTATCGCGTGGTAGACGAAACCACCTATCCCGGCGCTGAACCCACCGAGGAACAGGATCAGATTCTGGCGAACGAGCCGGCTCTGGCGCAGTCGGTCCAGCTGCGGAATGAGAGACCGGCGCGTGATTGACTCGGTGGGAACGCTCACGCGGAGTCCAGAGTTTACCCAGGCCGTCGAGGGCGAACCCGGTTGCCCCCTGGTTATCCTTGGCGGGCATGTCAGCGGTCAAGCCGCTTGTTTCGGCCATCGTAGTCGCCCAGAATCAGCGATCGCGGACAGAGGCCTGCCTGCAGGCGTTGAAGGACACCGCCGAGATCCCGCTCGAGGCAATCCTGGTCGACAGATCGTCCAGTGACGGGACCGCCGAGGCCGTCCGCGAGAGGTTTCCGATAGTCAAGATCGTCCGCCGGCCGGCCGACAGCAGCTTCGGCGTCGCCGGCAACGCCGGCCTGGCTCTGGCGGAGGGTCGCTTCGTACTCCTGGTCGATCCGAGCGTCACGGTCGGGCCCGGCTGCGTCGGCAAGCTGGCCGACTTCCTGCTCACGCGACCTGACATGGGGGCGACCTGCCCGCTCCTGATCGATGAGCACGGCGAGCTCGACCCCGAAGCTCGACGGACGTTCCCTACACCGGCGCGCAATGTGGGTGCCGCTACAGGGCTGAACCGACTCTTCCCCCACAGCCGCTTCGGGAGCAGCCGGCAGGGCGGTGGTAGCGAGGCTGAGGAGATAGACGCCGGCAGCTCCGCCTGCCTACTCCTGCGCCGGGCGGCCGTCGATCGGGTCGGCTTTCTCGACTCCGACTACGGCCAGGAAGGGGCGGACCTGGACCTCTGCTACAGGCTGAGGGCCGGCGGTTGGAAGATCTACTTTGTGCCTCAAGCGCACGCCATGCGAACGCCTTTGAACCTGCCCAAGACTGAAGTGAGGAGCGAGCTCTGGGCCCGCCACCGCTCGCTCTGGACCTTTCACCACAAGCACTACGCAGCTAACCTCTCAGCCTTTCCCAACGGGTTGGTCTGGCTCGCAAACTGGGCGCGCTGGCTGTATGAGATAGTGCGCTTAGAGCTCAGCGCGGAGGCGACCGCCTTCCAGCAGTGGAAGGCTGACGCGCGGAGCTCACAGCCGCTGGAGCGCGAGCCTCAGTCGCAGCCGTCGGCGCCACCGACTGCCGAGCCGGCGACCGCCGAGCGGCCGGGGCAGGCCGGACCCGAGCCGGCGACCGCCGAGCGCCCGGGGCAGGCCGGACCCGAGCCGGTCGCCTCCGGGGCCCAAGCGGTGGCTCCCGACCGCGCCCCCGAGCAATCACAGTCTCCGCCTCGAGCTAGGCGGCGACGGGCCGGACGGAGGGTCGAGGGTGGCGCAGCCCCGCTGCTGACCGGTCCAGCGAGACCGACAGGTGAGCAGTCTGACGTGCACGATGGTGCCGGGACGGGCGGTTCGCCGGCTCCGCAGAACAGGGAGGAACCGGCGGCGGGTGCGCCGAAGTTCAAGCCGGCCGACGAGGCATGGCCGGAAGGGCGGCCGCCGGCGGATGACCTGCCTGCCGGGCGCTAGCGGCGAGTGCTGGTCGGTGACCTTGGCGATCTAGGGAACCGCCACCTTGGTCCAGATGTCGCCGTCTTGACCACGCCGGCCCTGGGCGATCTCGACCGCATAGCCGTCGGGGTCGAATCCCCTCATCACGCGCTCCCAGGGTTCGTCGTGTGGCGGCTCGTCAAAGGTCATCCCTCTGGCGGTCAGTTCCTCGTAGAGAGCGTCGAGGTCATCGGTAGTGAACTCGATGTGGATCGCCTTGGTCTGGTTGGCAGTGATCTTCGTAACGCCTTTCTTGCGCGCCTGCTCGATTGAGAGCAGCCCGATGGTTCCGCCGAGCTCTCCGCCAACCTTGATCAGGGCGAAGGCTGGCCCCGGGTGGTAGGCCACTTGCAGCCCCAGGGTTCCGCCGTAGAACTCGACCGATTTGGCGACGCTTTCGACAGTGAGTGTGAGCCCCTCCAGGCGCAGCTTGTCCTGCATGCGAAAACCTCCCAAGACCAGCGCCCTGCCGGCCGCCTCTGATCACGACCGACCCAGCGCCTTGACCCAACGTCCCGCTAGAACGCGCTGTCGTCTCTGGCCTCCTCGGTCGGCGGGGCCGGACGCACCTCGATCCGGCTCTTCGCCTCGCTCAGTCGCTGCTCGCACACTCGGAGGTAGACCCGCGCCTCGTCCACGGCGGTCAGGGCGTCCTCGAGAGAGAGGTTCCCGTTCTC
>JALZAW010000187.1 GCA_030948155.1 Candidatus Dormiibacterota bacterium
GTGCTGTAGGAGACGGGCCTGTGGAAGGTCGGCTGTGGGAGAGAGGACGCGCGCTGGCCGCGGTCGGTCGCCTGATGGAGCATGCCCGCGCCGGATCTGGCGGGTGCTTATTCATCCGTGGCGACGCCGGGCTGGGTAAGACCTCGGTGCTCGCCGAGGGTCGGCGGATGGCAAAGCCACACTTGCGCGTGGGTTTTGGCCGAGCCGACGCCATGGAGAGCTGGTTCCCCTTCGGGGTGATGAGCGCCGTCCTTCTGGATCTGGGTGGTCCGGACCTGATGAACACCGACCAACCGCTCGGTCGAGACACCCGAGCAGCTCGGTTCATGGCGGTGCTGACCTGGCTTCAGAGCGCCAGCGGCGAGCCCATGTTGCTGGTCATCGACGACCTGCACTGGGCCGACCCCGATTCCCTGGGCCTGATCGCATTCCTAGCCCGCCGGCTGGGGAACTTGCACGTCGCCGTGCTCGCAAGCCTCAGGCCTTGGCCGAGCCACGCCTCGGATGTAACGGCAGAACTGGCCGTGGCTGGACATGCCCAAACCGAGCAACTTGAGCCTCTCAGCCGAGGGTCCGCGGCTCGGCTGATCGAGGATGCCGTTGGCCTTGCGGTGCCGCCGGACGTCGTCGAGAGAGCGCACGACCTCTGTACGGGCAACCCGCTCCTGCTGCAACAGGTCGCCCGCACCATCAGACGGGGAGAGGGGATGCCTGCGGCAATTGAAGGCGATCCGTCACTTGTCGAAGGTCTCCTCTTGACACGCTTTGCGAGCCTGCCCCCCGACGGAATGCGCTTGGCCCAAGCCGGCAGTGTGCTTGGGGTCGCATTTCGCGCCGACGTGGCCGCCGATGTGGCACAGCTGGACGCTGCTGTGACCGTCCCTGCGATCGAGGCGCTGACCGGCACCGGCCTGGTTAATTCAATCGGCGGCAGTGTCCTTGAATTGGTCCACCCCATCTTCAGGCGGGCACTGTATGACGGAATGGCACCAGCAGTTCGGACGCTCCTGCATCGGCGCGCCTTCTCGACCCTGTCCCTACTGGGACTGGAGACTGAGGCGGCAGAGCACGCGGTGCGCGGTGAGCTGGGTGGCGATAAGGGAGCTATCGAGTTGCTGGCGAGAGTTGGCCGGCGGGCGCTGGCCGCCGGTGCGCTTCAGACCGCCGTTATCCACTTGGCTGGCGCGGCTGGGCTGGCGATGGATGGGGCGCCAGCCGAACTGCTGATGGGTCTCGGAGAAGCACAGGTTGCGGCCGGTCACGTGAAGGACTCTTGCGCAACGTTGAGAAGGGTGCTTACCTTGGAGCAGTTGTCAGGCTCCACTGAGGGATACGCACTGCGTCTGCTCGCACACGCGCTGTACATGAGTGGTGATCGCGCGGCAGCCGATTCGGTCTTTGACCAGGCAGTGACCCGGCTTCAGACTCATGACCGTTCCGCTGCCATCGATGCTCTTATCTACGGATCGTTTGGTGCAGCGCTAGCGGACGGGATGACACGAGCCTCAGTCCTTGCGGAGCGCGCCCGCGAACTCTCAAAGCAGGCTGATGATGAGACTCGAAATCGGGCAAATGCAGTCTGCGCCTACGTTCGTCTGTGGATGGGTGACGGCTCCCGCCTAGAGGATATTGGCGTTGCGGCGCGTGCGATCCAATCGGACGCCGAGCTTGTGACGGTTGATTCATCCGCTGGCTTTGACCTAATGAGCATCTATGCCGGTGCCGCCGGGCTCACCGAGCAATGGGCCGAAGCTGAACGAGTCCACACGATCATTCTCAATGCGGCCGAGAGAGCCGGCGCCTTGACGGCCATCGCGAACCTGTCAACCCACAAGGCTTGGTTGCTCACTCGACTCGGTCGCTTGGACGAAGCGCTCCAGCTACTGCGGAGAGCGCTCTCTTTGGCCGATTTGATTCCGTTCATCGAATGCTACGCCGCAATAGGGCAGTCGTATGTGCTTCAGCTCATGGGTCACGCGGACGAGAGCGAACGATTATGTCGACAGAGTGAGGCAGCGGCTCGTGGTCAGATCGATGCTTTGGTTTTCGCCGCCGAGATTCGAGGCCATGGGGCGTTGCGCGAAGGTAGGTTGCACGATGCCGCCGTTCATTACAGGACACTCGAGAGTGCCGTCGCTAAGGCCGGCTATCGAGAACCGTGCCTCGGCGCATGGGCACGCCACGCGGTGGCTGCCTATGTGGGCTGCAACCAGGAGGGGGACGCACGCCGGGTAATTGCCTGGGTCGAGGATTGCGCCCGAGGGTTGCCCTGTGTATGGCCACGTATCGCCGCCGCCACAAGCCGTGCGATGCTCGCCCACCGACAGGGCGATAACGCTACTGCCGACGGGGAGTTCAGAAAGGGCCTCGCCCTCCACGAAACGACCGAACTGCCGATCGAGGAGGCTGAGACCCTTCTCGAGTACGGCGCTTTCCTGCGACGAACAGGACAGTCGGTCCGCGCTCGTCCCCTACTGGCGCGAGCGCTCGAAATCGCCGAGCGGACCAACGCCATGTGGATCGTCGGCTTCGTGCGTGCCGAACTCACCGTAGCCGGTGGACGGCGTCGGCGGTCGGGATCGCTGGAGCGCCTGACCGCCCAGGAGCGGCGCGTGGCGGATCTGGCGGCGGCGGGGCTGAGCAATCGGGAGCTGGCGGCCCGTCTCTCGCTCTCCATACCAACAATTGAGACGCACCTTCAACGGATTTACGGAAAGCTCGAAATCCACTCGCGGCGAGAGCTCATGACGAAGGGAGTGCCGGACCGGTTGAGCTGACCCACGTCGGCCAGCCGCTGGGCGGCCTGGTCGAGCCAGGAACGACTCTCGCCTTATAGGCGTCAACGCTTTTTTGTGGAAGATGATCGCCGTTGAGCCGCGGTCGGTCACCGAGGCCAAGCAGTGGATCCAACGCATCGTGGTCGGCACGATCGGGGTCGAGCTGGCCGGGACCCTGGTCAACGTTCTCACCGGCTCCGTCACCCACTGAGGGAGTCGATGGACCTTTTGCCGGGGCCCCTCGGTCAGCTGCTGGAGGCCGTCAACGCGATCCGGCAGGACCTCGAGGTCCTGTTCCAGCCCCAGCGCATCATCGCACCCAACCTGTCCGCCGTCTTGGAGGGGTTGCGGCTCTACGTCTTCGCCACCGGCAATCCATTCAACCCCGGCCAGGACTTCGTCCAGGCCCGGCCCATCCAGCGCTTCGTGCCCTTGACCCGGGCCGTGGCCGATTCGGCGCTCACCCTGGTCGTGACCTGGAACTTCTTTCGCGTCATGTTCGGGCACGGCTTCCGGAACAAGTACACGCTTCGCATCCTGCTGCCGCGGGTGATGCTGGCGGTGGTCCTGATCAACTTCTCCGACAGCCTCGTCCAGGCCGCCATCGACAGCGCCAACGTGGTCAGCAACACCGTCGTCAGGATCGAGCCGCAGGACTACATCGGAGTTCTCCGCCGGTGGTTTACGGATGGCTTTGCGCCCGGCCTCCAGGCGCTGACCGTGACCGCACTATTCGCGTCCTATGCGGTATTGGCCATCGCCTACATCCTCCGCTTCGCCCTACTCGTTGTGCTCACGATCCTGGCCCCGGTCGCCGGTCTTCTATTCGTGCTGCCGGAGACCCACCGCTATGCCCGCGAATGGGCCACCCTCTTCGCCGGTGCCCTGATCATGCAGCCGGCGCAGCTGCTCGTCATCCAGATCGGCTTTGCGACGGATGCGTCATTCGAGCAGAACTCGATCTACCCCGTGCGTCATCTATTCGCCCTGGCTACGCTCATCATCGCCTTCAAGGTGCCGGGCGCCTTCCAGAGCGCGTCTCGGGTCGCGTCGAAGGCCTCATCCCTGAGCAAGCGGGAGGCAAATCACGCGATGCACGCGGTCGAGCGCGTGCTGGTGAAGGTCTGAGGTATGGGCGTCAAGCTCGGCGCCGTCCTGCTCCTCGCCATGGTGGCGTTGGCCGCGGCCGCCGGTCCGCCCACGCCGCCGCCATCAAGCGGGCTCCCGGCGCCGGCACCGGGGCACCTCCTCATGCCAGTGTCGGGCTACGTCGAGTCGCAGCCTTTCGGTTGCACGATGTTCGCCCTGGAACCGTACGCCGCGTGGTGCCCGAGCCGCCATTTTCACAGCGGCGTCGACCTCGCCGCCCGCTTGGGCACGCCGGTCCACGCGGCGGCGGCGGGCAGGGTGCAGGTGATCCTCGACCCGGGCGGCTACGGCCTGCACGTCTTGCTTGCACACGGCGGCGGCTTGGCCACGCTCTACGGGCACATGTCCGCGGTCCTGGTCGGCAATGGCGCTCAGGTGTCCGCCGGCCAGCTGGTCGGGCTCATGGGTTCGACCGGTATGTCCACCGGCTCGCACCTGCACTTCGAAGTGCGCCGCGCCGGCCGGCCGGTGGATCCGGCCCCTTATCTCCCCGTCCACGTCTAAGTAAGGTTCCGCGCAAGGCGGACAAGGAGCTGCACAGCAATGGTCAACAAGGTCATCTTCGTCGGACGCCTGGCCGCCGACCCCGAGGTCCGCGCCCTGCCCACCGGCACGCACGTCACGACCCTCCGGCTGGTCACCAACACGTATGCCGGCAAGAGTGAGGACGGCACCCGCAAGGAGCACACGGAATTCCACAACCTGGTCCTCTTCGGAGGTCTGGCCGAGCTCGCGGGCGGCCACCTTCAGAAAGGTCGGCAGGTCTACGCCGACGGCCGGCTGCACCACCGCAGCTGGGAGGGCGATGACGGCAAGCGTCGCTATGCCACCGAGGTGGTGGTCGAGAACCTGCAAATGCTGGGCTCGCGATCCGGTGCCAACGGAGGTGCCCCCGGGTCCGAAACCTGGGCCGGCTCCGCAGAGCTCTCGGTCGTGTGACTGCCAGTCGATGGCCGCGGGTTCTGCCGGAGGCAGGTGAGCTGAGGCGCCCGAGCACTTCAACATATCGCCGGCTCGTCAGCCAGCCGGGGTTTCCCGGCTGGCGGCGGCGATCCGTGCTCGCCCTCCGGGCGCCAGCGTGTAGGCGCTTCACGCTGATCCGCAATGAAAGCGCCGGCCGAGCGGCGTCTCCGACGCCATCGCCGCTATACAGTGAGCACTGGCCGTGCGGGATGGGCCCCGCACGCTCGGAGCAGAACGGCACAGGAGGTGGAGACGATTGAGCGATGAAGCGGCCGCTGACGAGCTGAGGCTTCTTTTGGTGGAGGACGACGCGACCATCGCCGAGATGTACCGACTGAAGCTCGAGATCGACGGTTACACGGTCAGCGTCGCCCGGGATGGGGAAACCGCCCTGCGGATGGTCTCCGACTCCCCACCCGATCTCGTCTTCCTCGATATCAGGCTGCCCGGGATGGATGGCCTGGCGGTGCTGGAGGCCATCCGCGCGGACACCAGCTCCCGGCACCTGCCCGTGGTGATCCTGTCGAACTTCGGCGACGAGGAGCTGCGTGAGCGCGGGATCAAGCTCGGCGCCCTCGAGTACCTGATCAAGGCGCAGACGACGCCGGCCGGGGTCTCCGAGCGCGTCAGGGGCTGGGCCGAGACCGCGCTCGGAGAGGCCGCCCGGGGGG
>JALZAW010000188.1 GCA_030948155.1 Candidatus Dormiibacterota bacterium
GCGTAGCATTTTGACCAGGTCAACGCCCGACCATGTGCTATAGCCCACCGGCATAAGATGCGATCAGCGACTGCTTCAGTGGCCCGGCTCCGGGCTGTGGGCGCCTCGTTGATGGTTCTGGCGGCGGTTGGTGCAGCATCCTGTGGTTCCCTCAGCCGGCTGGCTGATTCGAAGAACTCAGCGCCGTCGAGCCAGCCCTATGTGGCTCCGGGCGCTCCGACCCCGGACCCGAATGGGCCCACCTTCCTGACCGTCGTCCTCCGGCCGGGCGAGGATCCAATTGCAGTGGGTCGTCGAGTCGCAGGCCCGGATGCCGTGGTGCGCCAGGCTCCCCAGACGCCCCAGGAGAACCTGCCCGCGGCGATCCGCCGTCGAACCTACAGAATTGAATTGGCCAGGGGCCAGGAGGTAGAGGCGCTGAGGAAAGCCCAAACCGACATGGGAGTGATGCGGGCCTACCTTGGCGAATATCCAGGCCAGTATCCCGAGGGATAGCTGGACTTCCGCAGCCGCCAGGCTCAGTTCGGGACCGCTATCCTCCCTCGAAGTGCTCGCCGCTGGAGGCGTAGAGGTAGCGATACCAAACACTCGACTCGTGGCGGGTCGAATGGCCCTCGCCTGTACTAGGCCGGCTGCCGAGCCGATGACACGCTCAGGGATAGGTAGAGGGTGAACAGGTAGGCGACGACGGCGATCGCGAAGCCGGTCGCCATGAGCATCGAGCTGAAGTTCTCGTTGTAATTGAGGAAGCTGCCGCCGTTGAAGCCCGCACCGAGCGTGCCGAGGAAGCCAAAGACCGTCGCCGCGACGAGCCTGCCCCGCTTCATGAGGATGCCCTGGACCAGCAGATAGACGGAACCCACAACCAGCACCAACCCGAAGCCGGTATGGAGTTGGAGCAGCAACGGGCCGTGAAGCACCGCCCAGGTGACGCTGGCAACCACCCCGCCGAAGTAGTTCGGCGGCTTCGCGCCGGGATGGTCGGTTGGGATCGTCACGAACAGGTTCACGGCGACGCCCAGGAGGAACTGGACTACCAGTGCCAGGAGGGCGGAGAGGCTGGCGGTGGCCAGCGCGGGGGTCCGTGGGTCCATCCCGCTATTCTGCCGACCACTGCCCACCGGGTCGACACGTGGGCTCCCCCCTCGGGCCCTTCTTCGGCTGGCCGGCCTGACCCGGTCGAGATGACAGGTCGTGCCCGAGCGCCGACGCGCGCCCTTCGAGCCGGCGTTCGCGCGGCTCGAGGCTGCCCCCAGTGTCGAGCGCCCTGGAGTTCCCAACCCGAGGCTGCTCTAGCGCTGGGCCAGCTCTCTGAATTCTTCCGGAACCCGGCCGACCTCGGAGAACACGACAGTTGCGTAGCCCACCGCATCGCGACCGAACCGGTCCCGGATCGCATCCACCGCCCCGTCCAGAGCCGAGCGCGCCGACCCAGCTGCTGTACCCGGCCGGCGCCTGTCAACGCCAAGGCAGAGTGGCAGCTCGAGTTGGAGGACCGAGTCTTCAACCAACTGGGACACCGAGACAGCCAGTAGCGTGATCTCCCTCTCCGCGGGATGGTCGGCAAGAGCTGCATCTGCCAGTTCGGTCGCCAGCTCCGTGAGGGTGAGCGAAGCGGAAATGGCCGCCGGCAACGTGACGGACCGGGTAACCGAGCGCAGCCCTGTGAAACGCACCCTGACGGTGATGGTGCGCCCAGCTCGGCCCCCGGCCCTCAGCCGGCCCGCCACGCGATCGGCGAGGTAGCCGAGCGTGGACCGAAGCAGCCGCGACGTGGGCCGCCGGCGGCCAAGCGCAGACTGTGCTCCGACCGACGCCACCCGCCGGGTGGTTTCGATTCGGCGGGGGTCCGTGTTGGTTGCCAGCGAACCGAGCTTGTCCCCCGCCGCGCGACCGAGCATGCGACTCAGCACCGGATCTGAGGTGGCAGCCAGATCGCCGATGGTGTGAATCCCCACGCTGGTCAGTTGAGCGAGTGTGACCGGCCCAACTCCCCACATCAATTCAACGGGTAGGGGATGCAGGAACTCAAGCTCGCGGCCTGGCTCAACTGTCACCAGACCATCCGGTTTCGCTGCTTGGGAGGCAATCTTGGCGAGGTGTTTCGTTCGCGCCACGCCGACCGATACGGCCAACCCGACTTCACGCCGCACGCGCTGCCGGATCGCCGCAGCGATTTCCGAGGGCGAGCCGAACAGGTGGTCAGTCCCGGCGACGTCGAGAAAAGCTTCGTCGACGGAGATCCGCTCGACCAGCGGCGTGAAGTCGCGGAGAACGTCGATGACCTGGTCGCCGAGGAGCTGGTACTTATGGAAGTGGCCGCCGACGAAGCGCAGATCTGGGCACAGCCGCCGCGCTGTCCACCCGGGCATTCCCGCTCGAATCCCGAACGCCCTGGCCTCATAGGAGGCCGCGAGGACCACTCCCTCACCAACTGCGATCGGCCTGCCTCGGAGCGAGGGATCGAGCAGCTGCTCGACTGACGCATAGAAGGCGTCGAGGTCCGCATGCAGGATCGTCGCCTCGCCGGCCCTGGCCATCGCGCGCAGTCTAGCCAAACATCCGTTCGGGCCGGACGCTATTCAGCGGGTGCGGGGTGATGGAGAGCCATCTCTCCCCCTTCCCGTGAGGGACGAACCTGTGAATGGCCGATCGCGAAGTGCCCCGAAGTTTGTATTGACGCTCCGCGGTCCCTACCCCGCGACACAAGGGGCCTTACGGAGTGGGCCGCACCCCAGTTAGGTGACGGTAATCGTTCCCTGCATCCCCTGTTGCCGGTGCGAATCGACCGCGCACCACATGTCGTAAGTGCCTGCCTGAAGCGTGACGGTGAAACTCGTCATGCCCCCAGCCGTGATGCGCTGCGCCGCGCCGACCTCATTCGTGGTTCCTTTTGGCGCGATGTGCAGATCGTGCGGAAACTTGCCGTCATCCGTCAGATTGAACGTGATGGTGCCGGCTTTGACGGTCACAACGGCCGGGTCGAGCTTGAACTCACTTTCGCGGATGGTGATGACCTGGGCAGTAGGGGTCGGCGCTGCCGTTGCCGATGGGACAGAGGAAGCTGATGTACCTGAACTAGACGAACCCCCGCCACAGCCGCCAATGATGAGGACCGCGAGCGGTAGCACGAGAAATCGGGCCATGGGAACTCCTTGGATACAGTGGCAACCAACGTCTACGAGTCATACGGGCCGGGGTCAGAGGAAAGTTCATACGCGACCTCCATGTCTCCCCCGCTCGCCGACCCAGCTCGCGTACAGCTGCTGGACCCCCCCTCGGTCAACGGCTAGTAGTGATCGCTGTTGCTGCAGTTCCGGCGGCGAGCGAGAGCGACCGCGCTGGTAACGGCCGCCGCCGCCGCTCAGCGTAACGCCAGGCGCCGGTAGGGGAAGGGCGGTAGCACCTCCAGGAATGACTGCGCTCGCCTGGATCAGGTCCTCGCGGCGCAACCGCATCAGGTCGCCGACCCAGATACCTCTAACGGTCACCTAGACAGGCATCGAGCGCGTAGCCGTGCTCCCGACGAATGGGCCGGCCGCCTGCCCATCACACTGACTCGCGCTTGGAAGAAGGCTTCGTCCCCGCTCGAACAGTGGCAACACCCACTCCGTCGACAGCCGTCAAGCGTGGCTGGATCAATCCGCGACTGCGCGGAACCATTGTCGTGAGCGCCTTCCTCAACGTGAGGTAAGCTTGCTCGCCGAGCCGAGCGCGATTTCGGCTCTCGATGTCGTCGTTCACCCGCCGCACCAAGCCCGTCACCCCCCGGGCGGCCGGGGTGAGAACAACGAGCTTTGCCCGGCGGTCGGACAGATCCGACTGGCGCTGCACGTACCCCAGCTGCTCGAGCTCGTCCACCACGTCCTCAACCGCCCAAGGCAGCTCTTGGCCCAAGCGTCGCGAGACGAAGAAGCGCTCCACTCCCAAACGATGGCATAGGAGAGCGAGCCTCCAAGGCGGGACCATGCCGGGCCGGGAAGGATCGAGCCGCAGCCGGTAGCTCAGCGACGGGTCGGTCTCGCGGCCCGCGACGAGACCGTGCGAGCGTTCTTCGTCGACAATCCGCCTGAAGCGGCGCGAGGTCTCGACTGTGTGACCCCGCAGGGCGGGTCTAGAGTCCAGAAGGCAATAATCTACGCTCCATGACGAGCTCCAGCGACCCGGGATCCATAGTTGGCACAGAGGGTGGTCGCTGGGCCAAGGGTGACGCCTACGAGCGTTACCTGGGCCGATGGAGTGCCCGTGTTGGGCTCAAGTTTGTCCGCTGGCTCGACGCGCCTTCGGGCGCGGCGTGGCTCGACGTGGGCTGCGGCTCGGGCGCGCTGGGCCGTGCGATCCTCGACACCGACACCAACGGTGAGCTGACGGTCAGCGGGGTGGATCCGTCATCGGGCTTCGTCGAGACCGCTCAGGCCCTGACCGCGGACCCTCGGGCTCGGTTCCAGGTTGCGTCGGCCGAGGACCTGCCCTTCGACCCTGGCGAGTTCGACCTAGTCGTGTCAGGCCTGGTCCTCAACTTCCTCACCGACCCAGTGGCCGGCCTGAGGGAGATGGCACGGGTGTGCCGTTCCGAAGGAACGGTGGCCGGCTACGTGTGGGACTACACCGGCGAGATGTGGCTCCTGAGGCACTTCTGGGAGGCCGTCTTCGATCTAGCGCCCGACGCCCGCGAACTCGACGAGGTCCGCCGCTTCGCTGCGTGCCGACCCGAACCGCTCCGAGAGCTGTTCTCCGCCGCGGGTTTGGTTGACATCGAGTTCAAACCGCTCGATGAGACCGCCCAATTCTCCGACTTTGACGACTACTGGGGACCATTCCTAGCCGGTCAGGGAGCAGCTCCGTCGTTTGTGGTCTCCCTGCCCGACGCTACTCAAGCAGCGCTCGGCGATGCGCTCCGCCAGCGCCTCCCGGCTGGCCCAGATGGCACGATCGCGCTCCAACTGCGAGTCTGGGCGATCCGGGGACGTGTCCAGCGATAGCAGTGAGGGGCCGTGTCACCCAAGAAAGTCCTGACTAATCGCAGCGGACGAGTGTGCGGCCTTGAGCGAGCGCCTCGTAGAAGCTGCGCTCGTGCGCCAGCGCCCAACCCAACTCGAGGTGACTGACCCAGCCTGGTGGATACACGAGGAACGTTGCCGACCCGGCTGGAGCATAAGCAATGTCGCACCCCTCGGCCAACCGCGTGAACTCGACGCGCTGCTCCACGACCGTCAGCATCGCCGATCAGGCCGCCGTTTGGACGCCTGCGGTCAGCGAAGAAGGGGCCTGGCGGTGCTTGATGGCTGGAAGGTCAACAAGAAGCCGTTTGCATGGGTCAAGTCCGCTGAGCAAATCCTGGCCAGGGCCGACCGTCAATGTTCCCCTACCACGGTGCACTGGAACGTCAGTCGTGCCCTACCACCGCTCATAGCGGCGGGCTGGCTGACGCCGCCGACGCCTGCTCCCCCCGGCGCAACTGCAAACCGCTGAGGCGGTGCCGTCGCCGGCCACAGCCAGGCTTTGATCGAATTGTTCTGACGGTATGGCCTGATCTTCTGGATGA
>JALZAW010000009.1 GCA_030948155.1 Candidatus Dormiibacterota bacterium
AAAGGCAGCCGCCCGCGCAACCTGGGCCGAAGGGAGCATAAGCTCCGGCAGCAGCGGCGCCAGCTGGCGCAGGAAGAGCGAGGTGCAGGCGCGGTTGCGGTTGTGGCCCTCGTCGCCCATCTGCAGAGCTTGCGCGATGAGGCTGCGCAGATCGAGCGGTCCGAGCCGGGCCAGCGCGGCGGACATCACCGGCGCCAGGCTGTCGGCCAGCCAGTGCAGCCGCTCCTGCACCTCGGCATCGTAGGCGCCGTAGCGCAGCACCTTACCCAGGCCTTCGTTGAAAGTGCAGTAGGCGCGGTTGCCGTGGGTGACGTTCTCGATCATCCACATGGGCATGGAGGCGCTCACCACGCCGGCCATGGGCCCGACGGCTCCACGTTCGTGGCAGGGGGCGAAGCTCAGAGCGCCTGACGCGGCCAGCCGCTCCGCCGTGTCGGCGTCGTCGGCCAGGCCTTCGTAGATGATCGCTCCCAGCACAGCTCCGCGGAGCGGCCCGGACATATCGGGCCAGTCGATCGGCGGCCCCGCATGGAGGAGGGTGTGGCGGTCAAAGTCGGGCAGCAGTTCACCGGCCCGCCCGACGCCCATGAGCATCGGCTTCGCCTCCTGCAGCCGGCCGACGGCGTAGTCGTTGGCCTCGGCAACGCGAGCTTCGTGCGCCGCCAGTCGTGCCAACACTCTCTCGCTGCCCGCCGCGGGGGGCAGCCAATCTATCGGCTCCACCGGCACACCCTGCTCGCTGAGCGTGTTCGCGAAGAGCTCGACGCCGGCATTGGCCACTTGGAGCGGGCGGCCGAGCAGGCCGCTTCGGTCGGTCGCGCTCATGCCAGACCTGCCGCCCTCAGCGCAAGGCGTGCCGACCCGGCTGCACTGCGACCGACCACGGCGCCAGCCTCATGCAGCTGTACCGCCTGGGAGTCCAGCCCCTGGGGATCGCCCGCTGCTGCGCAGAGCGAAACGCAGACTGTCAGGCCGCCGGGTCGCTCCGTCATAGCTCGACGAATGAGTGGCGCCAGATCGGCGGCGGGGTCGGGATGCGCTCCGTAGCCAAGCACCACGTCGAGTACCATCACACCCACCGCCGGATCGCTCGCCTCGTGCTGAAAACGCCGGTTCCGCAAGCTCGGATCAATCATGGGATGCGCCCTGCCCTGGGTCAGCTCGTCCTCACCAAAGTCGATGAAGCAGTTGCCTTCACTGGTGCGGCTGTCAGCGAGGCGCCAGCCCGGGCGCAGGGGGATGTTGGAACGCACCTCCTGTCCGGCCTGGACCAGCACACCCATCGCCTCAGTACAGAGGGTCCCACCCGAGAAAAGCCCGCGGATCAGGCCCGGAGTGGTGGAGACCTGGGGCTCCGCCTGCGTCCAGGCGCGGCCGCCGACCAGCTCGGCAGCCACCTGCGCACCCGCCTCCAGTGTCGCCGCCAGGTGCACACCTGTCACCTGGGGCAGCGAGCCGGTCAGTCCGGGTAGCGCCATCACCACCGGCTTACCGGCGGCGGTCGCGACCTTCAGGACCTCGCCTGCCACCGCCATGTCGGGTGGCTTGGAAACGATGACTATCACCTTCGTCTCCGCGTCCTCAGCCAGCAGCTGCAGCGCCGGCATCGTCATCAGCCCGCCCACATCGTGCGTCAGGTCCCGGCCTCCCACGCCGATGGCGTGGGAGATGCCAACCCCGGCCGCGTCCAGCAGGCAGGTCAGCTCCTGGATGCCTGTGCCGGAGGCGCCGACCACCCCCACCGGACCACGCTGCACAGCATTGGCGAAGCCGAGGCCAATTCCATCGATGATGGCGGTGCCGCAATCGGGCCCCATGAACAGCAGACCCAGCTCGGCGGCGCGTCGCTTCAGCGCCACTTCGGCTTGGCGGGGCACGCCGTCCGAGAAACAGAACACGTGCAGGCCAGCCTGCAGGGCCTGCGCGGCCTCATAAGCGGCGAACCGGCCCGGCACCGAGATGAACGCGAGCGAAAGATCGGGATGTCGGCGCGCCGCCGAGCGCAGCGAACGCGACGGCAGCAACCCTTGGCCGCCGGGGGCGCTCCGCCGCTGCTCGGCCAGGCTCGCTTCCACGGCGGCCAGGGCCGCCTGGGCAGCTGCCTCCGTCTCCGCCCTGATTGCGATCACCAGATCGTTCGGTCCAAGCTGTTCCGGGAGTGCGAAACCCTGGCCCTGCAGCAGCTCCAGATTGAGCGGTGTGGCCGCCACCGCAGAGGTCTGGTCGACTCCGTCTACCGCAGCAGCGTCGCGTGAGACGAGCATCAGCGCCACCGAGTCGAAGTAGGTGTCCCGCCTAACGCTGACCACATCCGCCATCAGTCAGGCTCGGGATGAAGGATCTGGAAAAGCTCTTCGGGCGAGACGGGCACGTGGTCGATGGCCACTCCCAGCGCGTCGCTCAGCGCGTTGGCGATCACGGCTGGGACGGGGATGGTGCCGGCTTCGCCAACTCCCTTGACGCCCAGCTCGTTGCGTGGCGAGGGGGTCTCCAGGTGGTGCAGCTCGACCGGCGGAATCTCAGTCGCGTAGGGGATCAGGAAGTCCATGAAGCTTGCGTTCTCGATCTGGCCCTCAGGCGAGTAGTGGATCCGCTCATAGAAGGCGCCCCCGATGCCCTGGGCCAGCCCGCCCAGGACCTGGCCGTCGACTATCAACGGGTTGATGATCTTGCCGCAGTCGTGAACTATCACGTAACGCAGGATCCTCAAATTGCAGGTCCGGCGATCGACCTCGACCAGCGCCGCATGCATGCCGTAGCCAAAGACACCCGCCGCTGGGCTGTAGTACTCGAGAGCCGACAGCCCAGGCTTCGATCCTTCAGGTAGGGGGCGATCAGCGTTCGCATAGGCGCGCTGGCCGAGCTCGGCGGCGACCTGGGCGTCACGACCATAGGCATAGCGAAGTGGGTTGGAGACCAGTGTCAGCCGCGCGAGCGGCACGCTCTTCTCAGGCACGCCGCGCACGTGGACAGCCCCTGCTTCGAAGACGAGATCTTCGATCGCCACCTCCAACGTCGTGGAGGCGAGCTTGGCTGTCTGTTCTCGCAGGGTGCGAGCGGCCCGGAGCATCGCGTGCCCGGCCACGACGGCGCTCCGGCTGGCGAAGGTGCCCACGCCGAAGCCGATGCGACGCGTGTCACCGGTGGTGACGCTGACGCGTTCCAGGGGAACACCCAGCTCGTCGGCGACGATCTGGGCAAAGATCGTCTCGTGGCCCTGGCCTTGCGTGGCGAGGCCCGTCGCCGCGCTGACTGTGCCGTCAGGCAAGATCGAGATGCTGGCGCCCTCGTAAGGACCGATGCCTGTGCCCTCGACGTAACAGCCCACGCCCAACCCGACCAGCCGCCCCTCGGCCAGAGCCTCCGCCTGCTGGTTGCGCACCTTCTCCAGGCCGAGCGAATCCAGCAGCAACTGGAAGCCGCCGGGATAATCGCCTGAGTCGTAGATGGTGGGTCCGCCGTCCTGCCAGCTGACGCCCACGTCGTAGGGGAACTGGTCAGGCTGGATGAAGTTTCGCCGTCTGACGTCCAGACTGTCCAGGCCGAGCTCTTTTGCCACCCGCTCGATCACACGCTCCATCACGAACACTGCCTGGGGACGGCCGGCGCCGCGGTAGGGCGAGACAGGCACCGTGTTCGTGAAGACCGAACGGAAGGTGCAACGATAGCTGTCCAGCTGATAGGGTCCGGGCAGCTGGGCGGCCGTGATGATGGGCACTATCAGCCCGTAGGGACAGTAGGCGCCTGTGTCGTGGAGGAAGCGGACGTCCAGCCCCAGTAACCGGCCTTCGGCGTCCACGCCCACCCGAACTTCATGGATCTGGCCCCGCTCCTGATTGGATCCGATGAAGTGCTCGCGCCTGTCCTCAGTCCATTTGACGGGTACGCCCAGCTGGCGGGAGGCCCAGGGCACCAGCACTTCCTCCGGATAGAACTGCATGACCTTGACGCCGAAGCCGCCACCGACGTCGGGTGCGATCACGTGAACACGCTCCCAGTCGAGCTCGAACAGCTCCGCCAGTCCGGCGCGGATTCCGGTCGGCGCCTGGGTTGAGTCGTACACCTCGAGAGTGTCCTGACCAGTGTCGTAGCGGCCGAACACAGCCCGCCCTTCCATCGGCATGGAGGCGCTCCGCTCGGGCCGGAAGCGCCACTCGAACACGTGGGGCGCCGAAGCCATCACTGCGTCTACGTCGCCCTTCATCTGGCTCACGTGCGCGCAGACGTTGTCAGCGTCGCCAGCGTGCGTCAGCGGGCCACCGCGCGTCACCGCCTGCTCCAGGTCCACCACCGCGGGCAGTGGCTCGTATTTCACGCGAATCGCCTCGGCGGCGTCCTCGGCGATGTAGCGATCCCTGGCTACGACCATGGCGACCGTCTCGCCGGCGTAGCAGACCTCATCGCGGGCGAGGGCGTACTGAGTCTGCGGCGACTTCAATTCGCTGTGGGGGATGAGCAGCGGCAGGCGTTCAGCAAAACCGCCCTGGAGATCGTCATGGGTGTAGACGCCAAGCACGCCTGGAACATCCAGGGCGCCCGAAACGTCGATGTCGCGGATGCGCGCGTGGGCGAAGTCGCTGCGGACGAAGGCCGCCTGTGCTGCGTCGTGCCCCAGGTCGTCGGTGAAGCGACCTCCGCCCGTCAGGAGTCGACGATCCTCCCGACGCTCGACCCGCTCACCGAAGAGCTTGGTGGTCAAGCTGGGCCGCGCTCCCCGTCAATGTTGGACGCGGCCCGGACAGCCTGCAGGATGCCAGCATAGCCTGTACAGCGGCAGAGCTGACCTGCCAGTGCCTCCCGGAGCTCCTGATCGCTCATGCTTTCGGCGGTGCGATAGAAGGGAAGGGCAGCCATCAGAAAGCCAGGCGTACAGAAGCCGCACTGGAGGCCGTGGTGGCGGCGGAAGGCCTCCTGCAGCGGATGCAAGGTGCCGTCGGCAGCGGCGAGGCTCTCGACTGTCTGGATCTCGAGTCCTTCAGCCTGAAGCGCGAACATGAGGCAGGAGCGCACCGGCCGGCCGTCGGCCAGCACTGTGCAGCAGCCACAGACACCGTGCTCGCAACCCACGTGGGTGCCGGTTAGGCCGAGCTGGTGGCGGAGCACGTCGGAGAGCAGCCAGCGCGGCTCAACCTCGAGCTCATAAGCCGCGCCGTTCACTGTCAGCGTGACTGGCCACCGCTCTCCTGGGACCGGCGCGCTCACTTCATTGCTCGCTTACTGGCTCTGCGAACGCAGCTCAGGCCCAGTTCCAGCGCCAGCCAGCGGCGATAGCGCGAGCTGGCGTGGAGATCATCGCCCGGTTCAAGTTCGGCCGCTGCCTCGGCCAGCGCTGTGCGCAGGCCCCCGCCATCGATGTCCGCCGCATTCATCGGTGGCAGCGCATGCACTTGACCCAGTCCACTCATTCCGAGGTACGCCACCGCAGCCGCGAGCTTGCCGTCAGCGGGGCGGACCCGCGCGGCCACGCCACAGAGGGCATAGTCGCCGCTTCGCCTGGCAAACTCCTCGAACGCGAAACCCTCGCCCGCCTGACGCACCGGCAGTCGGAGCTCGTCAGCCCACTCGTCTTCGGCGAGTGTGTTTTCCAACGCCCCCAGCCAGAGCTCACCGGCAGGGACTTGCCGCGTGCCGCGCCGGCTTCGCGCTTGCACGGCGCCGGCAAGGAGCGTGACGGCTGCCGGCAGCTCCGCGGCTGGATCCCCGTGCACGACGCTGCCCACGACAGTGCCCCGACTCCTGATCGCGGGATGGGCGACGTGCTGCAGTGCCTCCTGAAGCAGGGGAGCCTGCTCTGCCACCAGCGCCGACTCCAATGCTGCGGCCTGTCTGACAAGCGGTCCCACGACGAGCTCAGCACCGATGACCGCCGGCTCAGCCGGTTCGTCCCTGAGATGGTTCAGGTCCACGAGATGGCCAAAGGTGGCCAGCCGCATGTTGAGGATGGGGATGAGGCTCTGACCGCCGGCCAGGATCTTTGCTTCTGAACCGAACTGCGCCAGAAGCAGGTCCACCTCCTCGCGGGAGCTGGGTCGGTGATAGGCGAAGGGCGCCGGCTTCAAGCCTGGCTAACGGCGCCGGTTGCGGTTCGGCTGATTGCGCCGGGGATTGGGCCGATCGCTGGCGGCTCGCGCCGGCGCCGCCACCGGAGTCTCTGCCACGGGGCTGGCGGATCCCATCAGGCTGCCCTCAGACCCGCCTTCGCGGAGATGTCCGATCCTGAGCAGTTGCCAGAGAATGATGGCGCTGAGCGCACCCAAGCCCAGATTGTTGATCTCGAAGTCGCCGATCTTGAGAGCGGCATTGCCCGCAGCCAGGATCAGGGGGATGGCCACCACAACAAGGTTCGCTCGCTTCGAGAAGTCGACGCGCGCGTCGACCCAGATCTTGCCGCCGATGACGGCGATCAGGCCGAAAAGGTAGAGCTCGATACCGCCTAGCACGCTCAGCGGGATGCTCAGCACCACGCCGCCGAACTTGGGGATGAATCCAAGCAGGATCGCCGTCACCGCGGCCACTATGAAGATCCAGATCGAGAACACCCGAGTCACGCCCATGACGCCGATGTTCTCCGCGTAGGTGGTCTCGCCGGTACCGCCGAAGAGGCCGCTCAGAATGGTGCCCACGGCGTCGCCGATGAAGGTGCGGCCGAGCATTCCGCTCAGATCGCGCTTCATGATGCCGCTGATAGCCAGCACGTGGCCCGTGTTCTCCGCCACCAGGATGATCGGGATCCACCAGAAGAGGCTGAAGGAACGGACGTCGAACTTGGGCGGGAAGCTGAAAGTCGGCAGGCCGAACCAGGCGGCATTTCCGATGGCTCCCGTGTTGATGTGGCAGCCGGCGGTGGCGGTCGCGCAGTAGCCGCCGGCCAGTTGATCTGCCCCGCTGGCTGTGTAGCCGACGACAACGCCTATCAACACTGGCAGCATGCGCGGAAAGCCGCGCAGGTAGACGGAGGCGAGCGCCGCCGCCAGGACTGTGATGGTGGCGGTGACAAGCTCCGTCTTGTAGTTGGCCCAGGCCGCCTGGGCGAGAGCGATGCCGATCACGGCGACGACGGTTCCGGTAACTACCGGGGGCATCAGGAAGCGGATGAAGTTGGCGCCCAACAGCTGAACGACGATGCCGATGAGGAGATAAACGGCACCCGCCACGATGATGCCCCCAAAGGCCAGATCGTGGTTGCCATGGGAGCCGCCCTGGATCGCGAGTACCGAGCCCAGGAAGCCGAAGGAGGAGCCGAGGTAGCTGGGCACCTGCCGGTTGGTGACGACAATGAAGAGCAGCGTGGCGATGCCGCTGAAGAAGATGACGGTGTTCGGATTGAAACCGAGGATGAGCGGGACCAGGACAGTGGCGCCGAACATGGCCATGACGTGCTGCAGGCCCATCAGGATCGTCTGCGGCCAGGGCAGCCTCTCCTCCGGATAGACGACGTCAGCCTCGGGCCTCAACAGCTGCTCTCTCACCGCCATCTCTGAAACCTCCCGCTAGGGCGCGAACCGCTACCGCTGGTAATCGTAACTGCGGCCGCGGCGACCCTTGGTCTTTCGCTTAGGCTGGGGGAGCTGGGGAATCGGGGGTGGGCACAGGGTCCCAGAGGCCTTGAGCCGGGCCGCCCGCCCGCCTCGAAGGGTTCTTCGACGTGATTCAGGTCCTTCACGCACCAGCGGTGCGCTGATCTCCAGCTGTGGGTCTCTCCGACTATCGCTCGATGCTCTGCTAGGCGTACCGACACTGCGCCACGACCTCCCGGAGTCGGTGCTTCGGGTTGTCGCGCAGGACAGGTCCATGACCGAAAACCACTGTCTCATAGGGTTCAGCGAGCAGCTTCTCCGCCGACCGTTTGGCCATCATCGGATCGGCGCAGAGCGCCTTGCGCAGCCCGACGCGGACTTTGCGCCCCAGGGTTCCGAAGGCGTCAGCCGTCAGCAAGAGGCCATGCTCGTCGGAGAGCAGAGACGTGTGCCCCAGCGAGTGACCCGGCGTTGCTATTACCCTGAAGCCGGCGATCAGCTCCCCCTCGACCACCGTGCGGTCGATGGGAACGGTGGGCAGCTTGTTCCATCTCTGGAGGCTGCGGACGACGCGGCTGCTGGGTGGGTCCATGGGCTGCGTCCCGGCAATGATGTCCGCCTCGTGCTCCGGGGCGACGATCTCTGCCTCTGGCGCCCACGCCCGCATGCCTGGCAGTCCCCCGATGTGGTCGGGATGGTGGTGTGTGAGGTAGACGCGTGCCAGGTGGGCCGGCGCGATGCCCAGACTGATCAGCGCCGCCTGAATCCGCTTCGCGCTACTAGAAATGCCAGTGTCGACAAGGGTCCAACCGGGCTCGCCGCTGATTGCGAGGACGTTGATCGCGTGTGAGATGCCGAAGGCGTCAATCCGGTAGGCGCCGGGGGCGATTTCTTCAGGGCTCGTTGTCATGACTCATCAGGGGGATGATGACCGATCCGGCTGCAGCTCCGGGAAGCAGGCGGTCCTAGTCGCGGCTGGAGCGGAAGGCCTTGAGATGTTGGCTGGTGCTCCCGGACGTGTCGCCGCTGAACTGCCGGTACTCGGACGATCCAACCGGGTAGAGAGCGACCTTGCCCGCGCCGTCGAAATGGAAGCCCCATCCGTACTTTCGCGCCAGCGGCGAAGTTCGAAGGCAGGGCTGCGGCTGGGCGAAGAAATCCTCGCGCATCGCTACGCCGCGCGCTTTCAGCTCGTCGGCCGGCACCTGTTTGTGAAGGACGTGCGTCTGGAAGAGCACGTCCTCCGGCGTCAATTCGTAGGGGTTCTCCGCTAGCAGCTCGTACTGGATGGCGGCAACAGACCTTTTCTTGTCTGCTTTGGATTCCGGAACAACGCTGTGGCTAACAGGGCAGTCCTCCGCGACGGCGACGAAGGTATCGATGTAATTCACTTTTAGCCCCGTTCCAGGCGGCGGCCCACGGCGACACCCACCAGCGCCAGGAGGAAGCCGGCACCCAGTCCGATCAACAAGCTCCGGGTACTGTCCGTGCCGGCTGCTGTGGCCGCAGACTGGAACACCGCCCCGGCTGGAGCTGGAACGCCTGGGGAGCTCACCGCGGGTGAATCCCTCGGCTGCGCAGCGGGACCGTCAGTGAGGACCCGGTCCAAGGCTGAGAAGAACTGCTCGCTCGTGCGCCGAGACGCAGCAACTATCATCCGCTGACCCACCCCGGCCAGCGCGCCAGTGACTGTGGCATCCGCGTCGTATGTCAGCAGGGTGCCACCACCATCGCGCTCAGCCAGCCGCACGGAGGCAACCACTTCCACATTGCCGGCGGAGCCTCGGCCCGACCCCCGCAGCACGCAGGCTTCGGGCTCCACCTTTTCCTCGGCGGCGAAGGTGCCGCTGTAAGTGCCCTTTACAGCGCCCACGCCAACCGCCGCCGTGATGGCATAGCGGTCGGGGGCTGTGACCTCCAGGCTCTTCACGCCGGGCAGGGTAGAGGCCAGGGTTTGAGGGTCCTGCAGAGCCGCCCAAACCGTGTTCCGATCAGCGCTGAAGCTGTGGTCGCCGGTGACCTTCATCTCTGCCGCCGGTGCCGGCTCAGCTCAGCTCGCGAGGCAGATCGGTGACGAACATGAAGCCCGGCTCGTGCGTGATCATCAACTCGGGCGCGCTCTTCAGGGCCACCGCCTGCGGGGTCACGCCACAGGCCCAGAAGACGGGCACTTCACCCGTTCGGAGCTGGACCGGGTCGCCAAAGTCCGGGCGGCCCAGGTCGCGAATGCCGATCTCGGCCGGATCACCGACATGCACAGGGCTGCCATGGGCCAGCGGATAGCGCGCCGAGAGCGTCAGCACGTCGGTCAGCCGGTCGGCCGGCACCGGCCTGAACGTGACCACCATAGGGCCCTGAGAAGCGCCCGCTGGCAGGCACTGGATCGAGCTCTTGAACATCGGAACCGTCGTGCCCTGCTCCAAGTGGCGCAGCGGTAGGCCCGCCTCGGCCAGGGCGTGCTCGAACGTGAAGCTGCAGCCGAGAAGGAAGCTGACGAGGTCGTCGCGCCAGATGTCGCGCAGGTCGGGGCGCTTCTCGGCCAGCCGGCCCTCTCGGTAGACGCGGTAGCCCGGCACGTCGGTGCGCAGATCGGCGCCCTTGGCGCAGCGGGTCGGAGAGTATTCCCCCGGCGGCAGGATCTCCAGCACCGGACAGGGCTTCGGATTGCGGGAGCAAAACGCCGCAAACTCGGCAGCACCCGCCGCCGGCAGGACCACCAAGTTGGCCTGGTGGTAGGCCGGGCACTGCCCGGCTGTGGTGCGCCGGAACTCACCGGCGCGAATCTGAGCCCTCAGCTCAGCGGGTGACCGGAGGTGCTTGTCACTCCCAGCCGCCGCCTGAGCACTGGGCTGCGGTTGTTTGATGGCCATCACCCCGAGATTAGCGCTGCTTGCCGCCAAACGCTCCGAATCAGTCTGGGCGGGACGAGTTCCTCCCGAACACCAGCCGCAGGAGCGTCAGCAACAGCACGGCGCCTAGGAGCGCCACCACCAAACTGCCGACAAAGCCGTAGGTCTGGTCCCCGGGCAGGAAGAGGTTGACCAGGAAGCCACCGATGGCGGCGCCGATGACGCCGACTATCACGTCCAGCAGGCAGCCGAAGCCGCGGCCCCTGACCAGGCGGCCGGCGATGGCGCCGGCCAAGAGCCCGATCACCACCCAACCCAGGATGCCCAGCGGGGGCGCCAGCACCAGTGCGGCCGGCGCGACGACGGCGGAAGTCATCAGCCGCGGGACACTAGGAGACCAGCCGCGGTTCGACCTTGGGGCCGAACTCGGGGTGAGCGGTGACGAGCGAGTCGATGTATCGGAACCGCTCGTAGCGGTGCTGCAGGAGATCCCCCGAGCGCTGCTTCAGCAGCGGCTCCAGGTTGCGCCAGATCGCCTCCCCCAACACCAGGGCGGTGGCATTGTGGTCGCCGTGCGCGGCACCGGCCGGCTCGGGCACTATCTCCTCCACGACGCCCATGGCGATCAGATCGCGGGAGGTTATCTGGAGCTGCTCGGCGGCCTCCACCTTGAGCGAGTTGTCCCGCCAGACGATCGAGGCCGCCGATTCCGGCGAGGCGACCGAGTAAATAGCGTTCTCCAGCATCAGCACACGGTCGGCGACAGCCAGGCCCAGCGCTCCACCTGAGCCACCCTCGCCAATGACAGCGCACACCACGGGGACGGGGATTTGGAACCACTCCTGGATGGCGGTTCCAATCGCAGATGCTATCCCGCGCTGCTCGGCGCTCGCGCCCGGGTAGGCTCCCGGAGTGTCGATCAGCGTGACTATGGGAAAGCCGAACTTCGCAGCCTGGCGGGCGAGGCGCAGTGCCTTCCGGTAGCCCTCCGGATGCATCATCCCCCAATTCCGGGCAACCCGATCCGCCAGCGAACGGCCCTTCTGATGGCCCATGAACATCACAGTCCTGTCGTGCCAGGTGCCCACGCCCGCCACCAGGGCGGGATCGTCGCCGCTCAGCCGGTCGCCGTGCAGCTCGACGAAGTCGGGTGCCCAGCGCTGCAGAAAGTCGAGTGAGTAAGGGCGGTTGGCGTGACGCGCCAGCTCCACCACCTCCCAGACGCTGAGGGGCGAGCGATCACTCTTCTCTTCAACTGCCGAATCGCGGTCCGGCTGCCCCACTCTCACCTTCTCCCTGCATCCGAATACAACTCCAGCAAATGGGCCAGGCGCCTCCGCAGCTCGGTGCGCGGCATCACCTGGTCGACCTGACCTGAGCGTAGCTGGAATGCTGCGCTCTGGAAGCCCTCAGGAAGATCAGCGTACGTCGCTTGCTTGATCACCCGGGCGCCTGTAAACCCGATGGAAGCTGAAGGCTCCGCCAGGTTCACATCGCCCAGAAGGGCCAGGGAGGCGCTCACACCGCCGAAGGTGGGGTCGGTCAGCAGCACGAAGTAAGGCACGCCGGCCTGGTGCAACCGTCCCACTGCTGCGTTCACCTTCGCCATCTGCATAAGTGCCAACACGCCCTCCTGCATGCGCGCACCGCCAGAGGCGGTGACCAGCAGGTACGGCAGCCCGCTCTGGGCAGCCTGCTCCAGCCCGCGGGCCAGGCGCTCCCCGGCCACAATCGAGAGGGTGCCGCCGACGAAGCGAAAGTCGAAGACGCTGAGCCAGAGCGGATGCCCGGCCAGGTTGGCGGTGCCTGTCCTAACCGATTCGTTGAGACCCTGCTGTAGGGCCTGGTCGATGGTCTGCTGGTAGGACTTCGGCAGCCGCCACTCGAGCAGATCGTGGCCGCGGATATCGGCCCAGCGCTCCTGCCAGGTGCCGGCATCCGCGAGAAGGGCGATCCAGGCGTCGGCATGCAGGCGGAAGTGATGGCCGCAGTGGCAGACGTAGACATCCTTCCGCAGGTCTCTGGCAACCAACCCAACCCCGCAGCTCGGGCAGTTGGTGCCGACAGCGATTGAGGGCAGCCTGCCGCCCGCCGCCGGCACCTCGCGCCGCAACCCCTCGGCGGGTGCTGGCACTAGAGCGACAGCCCTCCGTCCACCACCAGCACGTGGCCGGTGATGAACGCTGCCCGCGACGAGCAGAGGAAGGCCACGGCGGCTGCGACGTCTTCAGCCGTTCCCTCACGCTTGAGGGGCGTCTGCTCGACCAGCGCCTTCAGCATGTCAGCGGTGACGGAGCCCCGCGTCAGCTCAGTGCTCACGAAGCCCGGCGCCACCGCGTTGACGGTGATGCCGCGAGAGCCGATCTCCTTGGCGATCGACTTCGTGAAGCCGATCAGGCCCGCCTTCGCCGCCGCATAGTTGGCCTGGCCGGCGTTTCCAGTGATCCCCACGATGCTGCTCATGTTGACAATGCGGCCCCAGCGGGCCCGAAGCATCTTGGACATCACGGCTTTGGTGGTGTGAAAGGCGCTGGTGAGGTCGGTCTGGATGATGTGGTCCCAGTCCTCCTGTTTCATGCGCAGCAAGAGGTTGTCACGCACCGCACCCGCGTTGTTGACGAGGACGTCAACCTGCCCCAGGCCGTTCACCATCGCTTGGACGGCGCCTGCGTCAGAGACGTCGCATTGCACTGCGATGCCTCCGATCTCCTGTGCAGTCTCCTCGGCGGTGGCCCTGTCGGAGCGGTAGTTGACGACGACCCGAGCGCCCATGGCCGCCAGTTCGCGCGAAACCGCGGCGCCGATTCCTTTCCCCCCGCCGGTGACGAGAGCGGTCCTTCCTTCAAGATCTGCCTTCGGGGCTCGCTCTGGTTCGGTCAAGAAGGCGGCTCGCGGAGCATCAGGCTGGGACGCCGTCCACGAAGTCGACGAACAGCTCATCGGCGTTCCACGTCTCCACCCCGGCGATGTGCTTGGCGGCCAGGCTGGCCAGCACCCGGCCGGGGCCCAGCTCGACTACCGTCTTGACCTTCATCTGGTGCATGGACACCATGGTCCGCGCCCAGTCGACCGGGCGCAGCAGGTGGTTGGCCAGCTCCAGCTTGAGCTCCTGAAGTGACGCGATTGCTTGGCCTGTCGCGTTGGCGAGAATCGGGAAGCTCGGCATCTGCACAGGCAGCCGGTCCAGCACGGCTTTGAAGGCAGCTCCCGCCTGCGCCATCAGTGGCGAGTGGGCGGGAAGCGGAATCGTCAAGATGAGGGCCCGCCGGGCGCCGGCGGCGAGAGCCAGCTGTTCGGCGCGCCCCACGGCGGCCATCTCGCCTGACAGCACAAACTGCACATCGGCATTGCGGTTCGCCATGAAGAGAGAACCGAGTTGAGAGGCCTCCTGCCGGATCGCCTCCACCCGCTCCTCAGCCAACCCAACAATCGCCAGCATTCCCCCGGTGCTGTGAACCGTGGCGTCAGCCATGATCCGGCCGCGCTCTCGGACCAATACCAGCGCAGTCTCCCAGGAGATGGCGCCGCCGGCGGCGAGAGCCGTGAACTCACCCAGTGAATGGCCGGCCATTACCTGGACCTCCTTCATGCCGTAGCTTTCACGCCAGATCTCATAGGCCGCCCAGCAGACTGTCATGACGCAGGGCTGAAGCACGTCTGTACGGTTCAACTCCTCGCCCGGCCCTTCGAAACATAGCCGGCGGATGGGCAGGTCGAGTACCTGTTCAGCTCGCTCGAAGACGCGCCGTGCCGCCGGGTAGCGATCGTAAAGCTTGCGACCCATGCCCGGACGCTGGACGCCCTGACCGGGGAACAGCAGGGCCACCGGCCCCGCCAGCTTCACTCCCACTCGAGCAGGCAGGCGCCCCAGGTCAGGCCCGAACCGAAACCGGCGAGTAGCACCTGGTCACCACTCTTGATCTTGTTGCTCTTCAGCGCGTCACCCAGCGCCAGCGGGATGCTGGCAGTGGAGGTGTTGCCGTACTCCTCAAGGTTGATCTGCACCTTCTCCATGGGCAGCCCGACGCGCCGTGCCGCCGCCTCGATGATGCGCCGATTGGCTTGATGCGGTACGAAGAGGTCGATGTCCTCGATCGCCGCGCCGGCGGCCTCCGCCACCGCGTAGGCCTGGCGGATGAAGATGTCGGTGGCAAATTTGAAGACGTCAGGGCCCTTCTGAGCGATCAGGGGTTGGCTCTGTTGCGCGGCATACGCGCCGCGTGGGATGTCGCCGGCCGTCACCTTGTCATAGCCCCGGCCGTCGGAACCCAAGCACCAGGCTCGGAACCCAGCTCCCCTTCGGGCCGCCCGCACTACTGCCGCCCCGGCTCCGTCGCCGAAGATGATGCAGGTGGCACGGTCCTGCCAGTCGAGCATTCGCGAGAGCACCTCAGCCCCGATCACGAGCACCGTGTCGGCTCTGCCACTCGCGATGAAGGCGTCAGCCAACGAGAGGCCGTAGACGAAGCCAGTGCAGGCGGCCAGCACGTCGAAGGCGCAGGCGCCGGCGACGCCCAGTTCGTTCTGCACCCGGCAGGCCACGCTCGGAAACGGCCCGTCCGGCGAGGAGGTGGCGACCACTATCAGGTCCAGCTCTTCGGGTGAGACCTCGGCGTTCTGCAGGGCAGCGCGAGCAGCGTGCGTGGCCAGCTCGAAAGTGGTGGTGCCGGGCTCGGCGAGGTGCCGCCGGCGGATGCCTGTCCGTTCCACTATCCAGTCGTCGGAGGTCTCGACGATCTGGGCCAGATCGGCATTGGTCATCACCGCGTCGGGGGCATAAGTTCCGACGCCGGCGATCGCGGACGGGCGGCCCTGGGAGCGAAAGGTTCGCAGTGGGACCGCGTCAGAACGGACTCGCGGATTCATCCTGAGAGCCATCGCTCAGGCTCCTGCCCGGTCAGCGCGGCGGGCTTCCAGGAACTGCCAGAGATCCCCGACGTTCTTCATCGCCTCCAGCTCCTCCTCGGGCAGCTCTACGTCGTACTTGTCCTCGACGGCTGAGATCAGCTCGACCAGATCGAGGGAATCCGCCGCGAGGTCGCGCTGGAAACTGACATTCATCTGCACCTTCTCGGGCTCGACGCCGAGGATTTCAGCGGCCAGTTCCTGCAACTCCGTGAAGTCCATTTCATCGGCCATGCGGGATATCTCCTAATTCAGGCCAGGCCGGCTCAGGACCAGCGTGGCGTTGTGACCGCCGAAGCCGAAGGAGTTGGAGATGGCGACATCGACCTGTGCCCGTCGCGCTTCGTTGGCCACGTAGTCGAGGTCACACTCCGGGTCCTGCTGATCCAGGTTGATGGTGGGCGGGACCACTCCGCGCTCGATCGCCAGCACGCAGGCGGCGGCCTCGATGGCGCCGGCCGCGCCCAGCAGGTGCGCGTGGACAGACTTGGTCGAGCTCACCAGCAGGTTGCCGGCATGGTCTCCAAAGACTTCCTTGATCGCCTTCGTCTCAGCGATGTCACCGAGCTTGGTAGAGGTCCCGTGAGCGTTCACGTATTGGACCTGCTCGGGTGCGACGCCCGCCTTCTGCAGCGCCTTGCGCATGGCGCGCTTGGCGCCTGCGCCCTCGGGATGCGGTGCTGTGTAGTGGTAGCAGTCGGCGCTGGCCCCGTAGCCGGTTATCTCGGCGTAGACATGAGCCCCGCGCTTCTGCGCGAACTCGCTGTCCTCCAGCACGAAGACAACAGCTCCCTCGCCCATGACGAAGCCGTCGCGAGCCAAATCCCAGGGTCGGCAGGCCCGCTCAGGCTCGTCGTTGCGCTCACTGACCGCCTTGATCTGGCAGAACGCGCCCATGGTGAGCGGCGTGATGGTCGCTTCGGCGCCTCCGGCGAGCATCGCCTTGGCGTCACCGCGCTTGATGATCTCAGCCGCCTCGCCGAGCGCGTGACCGGATGAGGCGCAGGCGCTGACAATTGCGTAGTTGGGACCCCCTGCGCCCGTCTGCATGGCCACCACGCCAGCTGCCATGTCGGCGATCATCATGGGCGTCGTGAACGGCGAGATTCGGCGGACACCGCGCTCCAGCAGCGCGGTGTGGTTCTTCTCGATCTCCTGCATGCCGCCGATGGCGCTGGAGAGGATCACGCCTACCTCGTCAGGATCCATCTCTCGCGGGTTGAGGCGAGCGTCCTGCAGGGCGTCCTTGGCGGCCGCCAGCCCGAACTGGCAATAGCGGCCCAAGTGGTGGGCGGTCTTCCTGTCCATGTACTGCTCAGGTTCGAAGTGCTTGACCTCGGCAGCGATCTTGGTCGAGTAGGCGGCTGTGTCGAAGCGCGTGATGCGGCCAACGCCTGAAACCCCCTCCACCAGGTTCGACCAGACGGTTTCCAGACCATTCCCGATCGGAGTGATGAAGCCGAGCCCGGTGACAGCCACGCGGCGACCATTGCTAGTGCTCATTAATCTTCAGACTACGGACCGAAAGTCCAAGTGGCACCCGCTGGCTGTGGGAAAAAGATGCCTAAAGATTGGACCTCGTGTACATACGTTCGGGAGGCGCGGAGACTGGCTCGGGAGCGCCTCAGCCGGCGCTGCGGTCCGAAACCCACCACACGTCCTGACGGCTAGGTCGTCAGCCGCTCCAGGTCCACCGCCAGTTGCAGCCGGTGGCGCAGGGACGGTTCCAGAGGATCGCCGTGAAGGACCTGACGCAGTTTCTCCAGACGGTAAAGCACTGTGTGACGGTGCAGTCCCAAAGCCACCGCTGCCTCCTTGACAGAGCTGTGGCTCAGCAAGGCCACGAGCGTCTCCTGCAAAGTGCCCCGAGCGTCCTCTGCCTGCAGGCGGCCGAGCACATGCTCCACATACCTCTCCGCCACTATCGGGTTCTGGGCCAAGACCAAGTAGGGCGCCAGTTCCTCGTGTTGATGCAGTCCCCCTGACGGATGCAGCTTGCGCCCTAGATCCACCGCCTGCTGCGCCTCCAGGTAGGAACGGGAGATGCCTCGCAGGCCTGCGTGCTCGCCCCCCAGGCCGGCCCGCACTCTTGATCGCGTTGCCAGCTGCGTCAGCAGACCCTCGATAGCGCTCACGTAGTCCTCGCCGCGGGGCCAGAGCACCACCAAGGTGTGCTGATCGGTGGCGTCGGAGAGGGCGCCCTCCGGCAATTCCAGCCCAGGCAGGATTCGATCAACACCATCGTCGGCCTTGATGACCAGTGCGGCATAGGCTTGGGCCAGCCGCAGGTTCAAGGTGAGAGCCTGCTTCTGAATCGACATGTCACTGTCGAACGTTTCACTGATGAGGGAGTGGAGGAGCCGGGTTCGGGCCCGGGTGCCGCGCAGGAAGTGCTGTTCGCGAGCGTGGAGATAGGTCTTCGTTACCTCGGCCGCCACCTGGTCAAGAGCGGCAAAGACGTAGTTGGCAGTGGCCACCATCGCCTCGGGATTGGCTTCCGGGTGATCCCGCCAGGCGGAGAGGATGGCGTCCCACGCTACCCGAGCTGCCACGCGGTAGGCAGCCAGGATCGGTTCCACAGACTGCGATCCGCGAGCCTGAAGGATGCCCAGCTGGGCCACATCGCGCAGCTCACGGTGGGTTGCCGGCCGGTGCTCGCGGGCAGTGGCCAGGAACAGGTCGATGCCAGCTGCGCAGGCGCGGGCGATCGCCTCCCGCCGCGGCGGCGCTCCCGTCGAGGAATCCCAACGCACGAGCGCTACCACAGCCCGGGCCATGTGGCGGGCCAAGCCCTCGCGGCGGCGGAAGATCTCCTCGATCAACGGCTCAGGCAGAGAGGTGCTGACTTTCGACCTGGTGGCGAGAGTTGACATACGCGCCGAGTTTAGGTGAGGCTGATCGGCTTGTACCTCAGGTCCATCATGCAAACCCTGGCGTTACTCGGCATGGCCGAGGTGGCCAGAGGAGGGACTTGCCAAG
>JALZAW010000189.1 GCA_030948155.1 Candidatus Dormiibacterota bacterium
CTCCACGCCGGTCGGTGGCGCCTCGGTGACCCCGTCGGGAGCGGCGGTCTCCACGCCGGTCGGTGGCGCCTCGGTGGCCCCGCCGGGAGCGGTGGTCTCCACGCCGGTCGGTGGCGCCTCGGTGGCCCCGCCGGGAGCGGTGGTCTCCACGCCGGTCGGTGGCGCCTCGGTGGCCCCGCCGGGAGCCTCGGTCTCCACGCCGGTCGCCGGCGCCTTGGTAGCCCCGCCCGGAGCATCGGTCTCTACGCCGGTCACCGGCGCCTCGGTGGCGCCCCCCGGAGCCTCGGTCTACACGCCGGTCGGTGGCGGCTCAGTCACGCCACCCTCGGGCTCGTCCCAGACGTCGCCTGGCGCGGGCGCCTCTCTGTACATAGGACTGGGTCCCGCTTACGCGCCCGCCAGCCCTTCGGGCCTCCTGGGCAGCGCCTCGGGCGGCCTGTCCAGTGGTACGACCGGCGTCAGCGCGGCGGGCGTGCTGGGCATGGATCCGATCGCGATCGCGGTCGGCGGCGAAAGCATATCGGGGCTCAGTGCCGGCCTGGAGCAGAGTGGCTTTGGCTCGTCAGGCGCCCGTGCCAGTGACCCTGCAGCCGTGGCTCCTGGTCAGGAACCGTCGCTGTTCTGCCCGCAGCTCGCCTTTCAGCCGCTGGTCAATGGTTGTCAGGCACTCCTCAATCCGGGCGGCACCTTCGGTGGTCTCGCGAACACCGGATCGCCGATACTCATCGCCCTGACTGGCTGGTTCCTGATCGCAACCGGCTCGCTGCTCTATCGCCGGTCCCGTGCTTCGGCTGTCCGCACAGCGTCGACCACGCGCATGCCGAACTGGCGGTCTTGAGGAGTAGGCGTACGGGGGTGCGGCGGCGACGAGCAGGACGGTCACGAGCAGCGCCCACCCGGCGATGCCGAAGAGCCCGCGCGTTGCCGTCCAGTCAGCGAAGTGCTGCACCGTGGACCATCACTATCGACGACTATGTCGGCGAGATGGCGGCCGCCGGCGCGGCGCCATCGTCCTCGGCGACCGGCTCAGGCGGTTTCCGAACCAGCCAGGCGGCGGCGGCACACCCGACGATGGCAAGGAAGGCGACGGCCAGGAACGTCACGGCGTAGCCATGATCCGACGCGTCACGAGCCACGAGCAGGTACTGCGCCAGCGACGAATCGAAGGTCGAGGGGTTGAGGCCTGTCTGCTCCGCCGCTTGGAGGGCAGCCTTGAGCGCTCTGCCGCTCTCTGGGCTCAGCGAGGGAAGGTTCTCCGCGCTGATATCGGCGGAGAGCTGTGCGAGATAGGTGGAGTGGAACACCGCGTAGAGAACGGCGATGCCGATGGCACCGCCACCCTGCTCTGCCGTTGCGGTCACGCCCGACGCCTGTCCGTGGTGGGCCTCGGGAATCGTGTCCAGGCTCACCGGGTCGTTCACCGTCAGCACTATGGCGAGGCCGACACCGAAGAGGACCAGCCCGGGCAACATCCAGAGGTAGCTGTTGCTGGTGGCGCCCACTGCGAGGAGCACACCCGAGACAGCGAGGCAGCCGAACCCGGTGAGGAGGGGAGGAAGTCCGCCTGAGCGGTCATACCAGCGGCCCGCCAGGGGGGCGAGGATGACCATGGGCAGCGTCGTCGGGATCAGGGCCAGGCCGGCGAGCGCCGGCGGCATGCGGAGGTTGAGGATGAGCAGCAGTGGAAAGATCAGCCCGAGGCCCATCTCGGCCATACCACCGATACCCTGGCTGATGGTTGCACCGAGGTAGTTGCGGTTGTGGCGCAGCAGGCCGAGGCTCAGCAGCGGATTGCGCACCCTCCGCTCCCGCAGGAAGAACAGCGCGCCGGCAATCAGACCCAGGGTGATCGCCAGGATGATTCCTGGCGAGCTCCAGCCCCAGACCTGCGTCTGCGCCAGGCCGAACACCACACCGACCAGCGCCACGCACAGCAACAGGGCCCCACCGAGGTCCACGTCGACGCGGCCGCTCAGCCGGGGGTCGGGAGTCACGGAGCGCAGCGTGAATATCACGGTGAGGACGACCAGTGGCACGTTGATCAGCAGCACGGACCGCCAGCTGATGGCTGAGGTGAGGACTCCGCCAACGGTGGGCCCGAGTGCGCCGGCCACAGCCGCGATGCCACCCATGGTGCCGAGAGCGCGGCCCCGGCCGGCCCTGGAGAACGCCGAACTGACGATGGCCACGGTGGCGGGCAGCATCAGCGCGCCGCCCATCCCTTGAAGGACCCGCGCCGCCAGCAGCACTCCGAACGACGGTGCCAGCCCGCCGACCGCGGACGCGCTGGAGAACAGCAGCGCACCGGTCAGGAAGACCCGACGCCGCCCGAGCAGATCGCCGAGTCGGCCGCCGAGGACCAGCAAGCCGGCGAGCGGCAACAGGCTGCCATTGAGCACCCACTGGACCGCCTGCGACCCGACTCCGAACTGCTGCATGACATTTGGCAGCGCCAGCGGCACGGCGGTCTGATCGACCAGGATCATCGCGTTTGCGAGCGTCATCGTCACCAGGACCAGCCGGCCTCGGTCGACCCTGGGCTCAGCCACAGCAGCGCCTGGTCTCAAGCACCCGCTCCAATCTGACGATCTTACTGCCGGCTCGGCTTGCGGTTACGATCGAGTTCATTCGCAATCGGCGCAGCGAACCGAAAGCCTGGGACAAAGGCGCGGCTCGAGGCCTTACTGCGACGCATCCCACCGCCGTTGGGTCTTCCTCAGCCTTATTGTGTCCCAAGCCAGAGTTCGTCGATAATTTGCCAAATGACAGACACACGGTGGCCTGAGGATTGGGCCGAACGCAGAGCCGGGAGGGACTGTCCTTTCTGCTTAGAGGGATCGGTTGACGCGAACGCCTATGGTATTCGAATATTCACCGGCCAGGTCAGCGACGCGTATCTGCAGCGCTACGCGCCGCTACCCGGTTTTACAATCGTGGTGTGGCGAGGGAGGCACGTGTCGGAGCCAACCGAGTTGTCCGACGACGAAGCGTGCATATACTGGCGAGAACTTCTGCAGGTGACGAAAGCGCTGGAAGCAGAATTCCGCCCGGCGAAAGTCAACTATTTGACGCTGGGCAACCAGATTCCACATCTTCATACGAACGTGGTATTGCGTTTTCTGGACGATCCGGCGCCAGGGAAGCCGATAGATCTGGACCAAGGCGACCCCGTTCCTGATGCGACCCTACAAGCGCAGGCGTCGACGCTGAGTTCACGCCTGGCATAGCCCTTAGGTCACGTCGTTTGACAGTAGCCGGCCGACTGTAGAGTCTCGATCAAGTGCATGCCCGCATTCCGGACACCGGGTTGGGGGGATGTCTTGGTGCGTTCCAAGGCGCTAAGCAAAACGGACAGCGCTCTGCGAGAGCCAATCTCCTCCACTTGCACCAAGATCTCCTCGCCAACGTCTTCAATCTCTTGCCAAGCACTCACCTGCGCCAGCACATCGAGCAGGTAGCTGCGATACAGGAAGCCATCTCGGATGCGGTTTGGTGCTGTGATGTCGATGGCCTGATGTATCAGATCGATTGCTAGACCGAATTCGCCGAGTTCGGCATGACACATGCCTTCGTGGAATGTGAATTCGCTATCGTCGATCCACCAGGCCCACGCCGGATCCGAGTCGTGTGCTCCGTCGAGGTAGAGGGATCGGGCCCGATTGACGGCTCTCTTTGTGTCACTCTCGGCTCCAAGCTGCGACAGCGCGCGTGCTTCACGCAGATATGCAACCGATCTGACCCTACGACTCTGTGAGCAGCTGATCTGTTGCAGGCAGCGAGCATGAGCCAACGCTTCACGGGAACGTTGGAGGTGTTGAGCCTCCAGCGCCATGTTGATGAGTGTCAGGGCTTCCATGCCGCGGTCGACTGACGAACGGGCCAGGAAGAGTGCTTGCTTGTTAACGTCATTAGCTTCGTCGTGCCGGTCGGCATCGAACAGCAACCACCCTGTGAGTTCTGCCAACTCGGCTGTGGCCGCTCGGAATTCGAGCTCGACGTGAGGATAATAGCGTTTCTCGCGCAACTGCCTTTGAAGCATGACAAGGAGTCTCTTAGAGACCGAGGCGATGTCGTTGCCGCCGAGCAGATTGTCCAGTCTCACGAGCTGCTGTATGCACTGTTTGACGGCCGCTACATAATCGTAGTCCACAGTGTCAGGCGGCAGCAGCAGGAGGGGTCCCGGATGTTCAGAGGTCTTTGGCGCAGGCCGCTGGGCTTGCGCATAGGCGGCGACCATTTCGACGGGCAGCCTGAGTGCGAGTGCCAGCCAGCGGACGTGCTGGCGTCCCGGAGTGACTTCTCCCGACCGCCACTTGCAGGCGAGTTGAGCAGTCACTCGTGAGTAGCCCCCATCCCTAGCGGAGGCCTTCCTCACCAAATCGGCGAGCCCGTCCAGGGTCAGGCTGTGCTTCGCCATCTCCTGGGCGATCAGGTACGCGAGCGGCCGCCGGGCAACGGGCGACGACTGCGCTGATCGGTGACCAGCCATCGACGACTGATTCTAGGGGTTCTCCACAGGGATGATGGGACGGCGCCGGACGGATTACAAAGCGGTTGCAATCGACGCTTCCCCATGCTGTGGCTTAGGCGGCGGAAGTTGACCGGCCGATCCAGTGCCTTCGCCAAAGGGGGAGCGCCGACAGCATGGACGAAACGACCAGCACCCGAGAAGAGGTTGGGGGCCGCCGTGTGCGTCTCCGGCATTATCACGTGATCGAAAGTGCAGTCGGAGAGCCAAATGGGTACCGTGACGATCTCTTTCACAGCCGCCGCGGCGCGGTCGACGCGGCGAGGGCCCGGGCTCATTGGCTCGCCGCGATCTCTGGCTGTCGTGCCGAGCCACTGATTGGTCCCCCGGGCCGATATCTGGTAACCACCGGCCAGTCTCATGACGCGGGGCGCATGATCGCGGTTGAAGAGTGTGACGACACGGATTGTCTGGAGGTCGAGTACCGGTCGGTGCTGGAGTTACCCGGCACAGCCGATGGGGTCTCCGAAGCTGAGAATCCCATGACAAATGGGGGGTGCGACCGCGGATGACGTGGCCGCTACCATGCTTGATGTGGCCGAGTCTGTCGAATGCTGTTGGCCGGATCGCTGGAGGGTAGGTATCGAAGTTCGGGCGGGGACACCGCTGACATAGGTCGCTACTACGGGCACGGCTCCGCCTCGCCATGAAGGCGTCGGAAAGCCTGGGTTGACTGCTACGCATCCCCTGTCCTGCTCGATCCGAAAGCTGAGGGAGCAGCGCCGTGAGCACGAACGCTCGGGTGCCGTCCAACCCGAGATCCTGCACGCCGACATGGAGGGCCTACAGGCGACCCTGACCCGGCTCTGGTCAGTCGATCGCCCTCTGCTCGACGGCCTGGACCGAGTAGCGCGGCCATGGCTTCGTGGATCGCCCGGGACGCGCCCACGACCTACCGCAACTACGCCCTGGCGGAGACCCTGGCCCGTGAGGCGAGATCTGGCTCCAGCCTTAGCCTGATCCTCGTGGACCGCAGCGAGATGGCCGGTCAGAC
>JALZAW010000190.1 GCA_030948155.1 Candidatus Dormiibacterota bacterium
GCGGCAGGTCGGGCTCGGGGAAATAGCGGTAGTCGTGCGCCTCCTCCTTCGAGCGCTGGCCGAAGGTTCGCTGCTGCGCCTCAGACCAGCCGCGCGTCTCCTGAACCACTTCACCACCCTCCTCCAGCACATCGACCTGGCGCTCTATCTCATGCGCCACCGCCCGCTGCAGGGCGCGGAAGGAGTTGATGTTCTTGAGCTCGGTCTTGACGCCGAGAGCGCTCTCCCCCACTCTTCGCACTGACACGTTGGCCTCCGCTCGGAGCTGACCCTTCTCCATGTCGGCCTCCGAAACGCCGACGGCTCGGAACAGATCGCGGAGCTCGATCGCATAGTCCCGGGCCGCCTCGGCGGAGTGAAGGTCGGGCTCGCTGACCACCTCCATGAGCGGCACGCCGGCGCGGTTCAGGTCGACCAGTGACTCCTCGGCGCTATGCAGCGCGTCTCCGGCGTGAAGCAGCTTGCCAGTGTCCTCCTCCAGGTGGACTCGCGTGATGCGAACAGTCCGCTCGCCGACCTGGAGCCGGCCGCCGCGCGCGATGGGCAGGTCGTACTGGCTGATCTGATAGCCCTTGGGCAGGTCAGGATAGAAGTAGTTCTTGCGGTCGAACTTGGTCTGCTCGGCCACGTCACACTGCAGGGCTACGGCCGCCTTGACCACCTTCTCGACAGCGCTCTCATTGGCGGTGGGCAGTACGCCTGGCAGGCCCAGGCACACCGGGCAGACGTTGCCGTTCGGCGGCGCTGCCAGATAGTCGCTGGAGCAGCCGCAGAACATCTTGGTGCGGGTGGAGAGCTGCACATGCACCTCCATTCCGATCACGGGCTCCCAGTCGCTAAGCGGCATCGCGAACCGCCTCATAGGCCCGCGCGACGCGGAGGGCCCGAGCATCCTGCCAGTGTGGGGTGAGGACCTGCAAGCCGACCGGCAGGCCCTCGGAAGTGCCGCAGGGAACGCTGATACCCGGCAGGCCGGCCAG
Organism: Candidatus Dormiibacterota bacterium; assembly: GCA_030948155.1. Lineage (GTDB taxonomy): Bacteria > Chloroflexota > Dormibacteria > Dormibacterales > Dormibacteraceae > Dormiibacter. The sequence goes on from JALZAW010000190.1 coordinate 981, forward strand.
GTTGCCGCCCAGCGTGAGCACGTCATTCAAGTACATGGCGAGTGGGTCGTTGACCTTGGCTCCGATCGGAAAGGCCACCGTCGGCGCCGTCGCGCTGACGATGGCATCGCAGTCGCGGAACGCGCGCTCAAAGTCCTCGGCGATAAGCGTCCTGATCTTCTGCGCCTTCAGGTAGTAGGCGTCGTAGTAGCCGCTGGAGAGCGCGTAAGTGCCCAGCATCACGCGCCTTCTGACCTCTGCGCCGAAGCCCGCCCGGCGCGTACGCAGATAGCTCTGGAGCAGGTTCGGGGCCGACTCCTCGCGAAGCCCAAAGCGCACTGAGTCCATGCGAGCCAGGTTGGACGAGCACTCGGCCGGCGCGATGATGTAGTACGCGGCCAGGCCGTAATCGGTGTGGGGAAGCTCTACGTCCACCAGCTCTGCCCCCGCCCGCTCCAGCCTTCTCAGCGCCTCCTCGACGGCGCTGCGCACGCCCGGCGCCAAACCCTCCACCTGGAAGTATTCGCGCGGGACGCCTAGCCGCAGCCCCTCCACCCCTGCCTCCAGCTGGCTCAGGAAGTCGACGGGGCGGTCGGCCGACGTGGCGTCGCGGGCATCGACGCCGGCCATTGACTCCAGCACGAGCGCCGCATCCTCCACGCTCCGCGTCAAGGGACCTACCTGATCCAGGCTGGAGGCGAAGGCGATCAGTCCGTACCGGCTGACCCTGCCGTATGTGGGCTTCATCCCGACCACGCCGCAGAGGGCGGCCGGCTGCCGGATGGAACCCCCTGTATCGGTGCCCAATGCGTACACCGCCTCCCCGGCAGCCACCGCGGCGGCGCTGCCGCCGCTGGAGCCGCCCGGCACTCGCTCCGGATCATGGGGATTGCGGGTGACGAAATAGCCGGAGTTCTCGGTTGAGCTGCCCATGGCGAACTCATCGCAGTTCGTGATGCCCAGCAGCACCAGGCCCGCCGCCTTGAGCCTGGCCACAGCTGTCGCATCGAAGGGCGGCCGGTATCCGGCCAGGATCTTGGAGCCGGCGGTGGTCTCCACGCCCTGCACCGAGAGGACGTCCTTGACGGCCGCCGGGATGCCTGTCAGCGGTCCCACCGGCCCACCTTCTCGAAAAAGCCGGTCAGCCGCCTGGGCCTGCGTCCTGGCCAGGTCACCGGTGAGCCGGAGGTATGCGCGCACGCGCGGTTCCTCTTCCTCGATCCTGGCCAGGTGCTGGTCCAAGAGTTCGCTCGCGCTGATCTCGCGTCGGCCGAGCCGATCGTGCAGCTCGGAGATGGTGGCCGCCAACCCTAACCGGCGTCCTGGATGGCTTTGACCACGAAGTAGCCGTCCCTGGCTTCAGGTGCGTTGGCCAGCGCTTCTTCAGGGGCGAGTCTGGGCAGCAGCTCGTCCTTACGCAGGCGATTTTCCAAAGGCACCACCTGCGCTGTTGGTGGGATCGCCTCGGTGTCCACCTCTCGCAGGCGGTCGATGTGGGCAAGGATCCCGCCCAGCTGAGCGGCGTAGAACTCCTCTTCCTCCGGCTCCAGCCCGAGCCTGGCGAGCAGGGCGACATGCCTGACATCCTCACGGGAGAGCACGCGCGGGAGTTTACAGCCGGCCGCGGGCGGCTGAGTCCGAGGCATTGAGCGGCCGCCAGAGGAAGAAGATGACCACAGCAGCCACCGGCACCGCCACGCAGGTGAGGCTCCACAGCGCCGCGGCCACCGTCGCCACAGCCTTGGCCCAGCGCTTGCCCAGCGTCAGGCCGATCGCCGCCACCAGCTGACTAAGACAAAGTAGCCCGAGGTAGACGACCACGTAGATCACCACCTGGCGCAGGGCGCCGCTGTCGATCTTCTGCGCCGCAGCCGCCTGATTGATTGTGTCGGGCAGCAACAGGCCCATCGCGTAGAGGAGGGAGAGAGCAAAGCTGAGCCCGGCGCCGAGCCAGTAGAGGACTGTGATCCAAATGCGAACCTGGCGCGGGCGCGCCTGCCCCGGCGCCAGGGTTGGCGGCCCGCTCGGTGCCTGCCAGGGCAGGCTCACAGTGGCTGCCCCGTCTCCGCTCAGGGGAGCGCCACAGTAGCCGCAGAATCGCGCCTCAGGCGGGAGGCGGCCTCCGCAGCGCGGGCAGGCTGTCACCTGCCGACCAGCGCGAAGAACGCTTCCTCATCCAGCACCTGAAGCTTCAGCCTCTGGGCCTTCTCCAGCTTGGAGCCTGCCGCCTCCCCCGCCACCACGTAATCCGTGCGGGCGCTGACGCCGCCTGTGGCCTTGCCACCCAGGTGCCTGACCAGCTCCTCCGCCTCGGGCCTGCTCATCCGCTCCAGCGTCCCCGTGAAAACAAAGGTCTTGCCTGTCAGCGGACCCAGCGGCGCGGCTGCCACCGGCCGGGGCCGGACCCCGGCGTCGACCAGACGGCGGGCAAGCTCGCCCCCTGCGCCGGCAAAGAATCGCTCGATCTCGGCCGCCATGCTGGCGCCCACTCCCTCCACTTTGATCAGCTCCGCCTCGCCGGCGTCCTTCAGCCCCTCCAGGGTGTGGAACTCCCGGGCCAGCAGCTCGGCGGTGGCGCTCCCCACCTGGGGGATGCCGAGCGCGTAGAGGAAGCGGTCGAGCGGCCGGTCGCGGCTCCCCCGCAGTCGCTGGAACAGCTTCTGGGCCGACTTCGGGGCAAAGCGATCCAGCTGGAGCAGCTGTTCGACCTGGAGGCGATAGAGATCGGAGGGGTCTTGAACCAGCTTTCGCTCGATCAGCTGTTGCAGGGTCGAGAGCCCGAGCCCGTCGATGTCCATCGCCCCCCGGCCGGCAAAGTGGCGAAGCCGCTCCAGCCGCTGCGCCGGGCAGAAGGGATTGATGCAGCGATGGGCGATGTAGGGCTCTTCTCGCACCACCTCACCGCCGCAGACGGGGCACTTCGCAGGCATCTTCCAGCCTGGCTTCGGCTCGCGGACGGAGACCACCTCGGGGATGACGTCACCCGCTCGCTGGACGACCACCGTGGCACCCGGATAGACGCCCTTCTGGTTGATCAGAGCCTCGTTGTGGAGCGTGGCGTTGCGAACCGTCACCCCGCCGACTATCACCGGCCGCAGGTGCGCCACGGGCGTCAGCACTCCTGTCCTGCCGACGTAGCAGACGATCTCCTCGACCTGTGTCTCCTGCTGCTCGGCTGCGTATTTGTACGCGACCGCCCAGCGTGGCGAGCGGGCGACGAAGCCCAGCTCCTGCTGCTGGTCGTGACGATCGACCTTGACCACCACTCCGTCGATCTCATGGTCGAGTTCGTGGCGGTGCTGCTGCCAATGTTGGTGATACTCGATCACCCCTTCGATGCTCTCGAAGCGAGCTCGGTTGGGATTGACCCTGAGCCCCATGGCTGCCAGCCCCTCCAGCACCTCCCACTGGCTCCGGCAGCGCCCGGCGGGATCGAGGGCGTACATGAAGGTCTGCAGATTGCGGCCGCCGGTCACTGCGGGATCGAGCTGGCGCACGCTGCCGGCGGCGGCGTTCCGCGGGTTCATGAAGGGCTGCCGGCCGGCGGCCTCCATGTCCCGATTCAGCTTCTCGAAAGCGGCGAGTGGGAAGTAGACTTCCCCGCGCACCTCGAAGGTGGTCGGCAGGCCCGCCAGCGGCTCGAGCGCGAGCGGCACGCTCTTCAGCGTTCGGATGTTGGCAGTCACCTCTTCACCCACCTGTCCGTCGCCTCGCGTGGCCGCCCGCACGAGCTTGCCGCGTTCGTAGGTAAGACTCATCGCCAGGCCGTCGATCTTCAGCTCACAGACATAGATCAGGTTCTGGCCTGCCAGTGCCCTGACCCGCCGGTCGAAGGCCAGCACCTCCTCCCTGTCGAAGGCGTTCTGCAGGCTCAGCATCGGTGAGCGATGGCGGACCTTGCCGAACTGTTCGCTGGCGATCCCACCCACCCGCTGAGTGGGCGAATCAGGCTGGATCAGGTCCGGATGCTGCTCCTCCAGCTGGCGCAGCTCGAGGAAGAGGGCGTCGTACTGAGCGTCGGTCAGCTCGGGCCGATCCAGGACGTGGTAGAGGTGCTCGTGGCGGCGGATCTCGGCGCGCAGCTCCTCCAACCGCCGCACTGCCGGGGCGACTCTCACAGCCTTTCGAGCGGCGCCAGCGAGGCGCTCAGGATCTTGAGCCCCGCCCCGTCAAACTGGACCACCAGCTCCTCGTCGGTGCGCGTCAACGTGCTCTTCATCACCCGGCCGGCGCCGAAACGAGGATGCGCCACCCTGTCTCCGGCCGAGAAGCGCTGCTCTAGCGGTGGGGCCGGCGCAGCTGCCACCTGACGCTCCTGCAGGCGCTCCCGGTAGCCGCCGCGCGGGGGCGCCACCGGTGCCGCGCCGCGGCGAGGCGGAGCGATCAGAGCCTGGGGAATCTCCTGCAAGAACCGGCTCGGGAAGCCTGGCTGGGCCTGCCCGTAGAGGTGGCGTCGGAAGGCGCAGGTCAGGTAGAGGCGGTCTCGCGCTCGCGTGATGCCCACGTAGCACAGGCGTCGCTCCTCAGGCATCTCCTTCGCGT
>JALZAW010000191.1 GCA_030948155.1 Candidatus Dormiibacterota bacterium
GCGGGCCTGGCGACCTATCTGCTGCTCTCCCAGCGCTGGGGCAGCGATGTCTTCGGACGTGCCTCGCGCTTCGGGCTTGCCCTGCCCTTTCTTGGCGACATGGCCCTGCTCAGCGCCATCTCGCTCTTCTACTCCCGCGCGGCCAGCCTGGACCTCGACCGGCTGCAGGCGTCCCTGCGTACGACGCCCGGGGTCGGACTCAAGTTCCTATCGCTGCTGGCAGTCCTGATAGTGCTGGCGGCCGCCGTCAGAGCGGCCGTCTGGCCCTTCACCGCCTGGCAAACCGCCACCACCGAACAGCCGCCCTCGCTCTGGGCGCTGGTCCTCGGCGTGTGGCCGGTCCTGGCCGGCGTTGTGCTGTACCGCTGGCTGCCGGTGATCACGCTGGCGGGGCCACAGGTGCTGGTGGGCGTTGAGGCGGCCCTGGCACTGGCCGCAATCTTGGGCCCGGTCTTGTCGCTGCTGGCCTTCGACCTGCGCCGGGCTGTGCAGCTCGTGTCCTCCGGTGCTGTCGCCGTGGCGCTGCTGGCCATGCTCTCCTCGATGCCACCTCAGCACACGCTCGGCTGGCTGGCGGCAGGCGCCCCGCGCTGGGTCGCGTTGGTGGGGCTCATCTCGCTTTTCGCGGTCGGGCTGGCTCGCGTCGGACTCGGCCTGGTCGGCGGTGGTCTGGCACTTCGCTACAGGTCCGCCGAACTGCAGCACCTGGGCGCTGGCTGGCAGGGGCTGCCGGGATCGACCGCCGGGGTGATCGTGGCGCTGCTGGCGCTCAGCCTGGCCGCGTTCGCCGCTCCCGCGCTCCAGCCCAGCGCAGCGCTCGCTGGCCGCGTCGTCTTCGGACTTGCCCTGCTGCTGGCCGGGCTGGCGGCGGGTCGTATTTACAGCATGGTCGCGCATGGCGTCATTCCCCGCCGGCGGGGCTTCGAACCGGCGAGAGTGCGGGAGATGCGGCCGCTGGCCGTGGCTGCCGTCCTGCTCCCGGCCGGGCTCGCCTTGGTGGCGCAGGGCCTCTTCCTCTGGAAGGCTTGGCTCGGCTTCCTCGGCGCCGGCACTGCGCAGCCTGACCCCGGCCGCCAGCTGATCTGGCTGCTGCCAGGCCTGGTCGGCTTCACGCTGGCCGCAGCTCTCATCTTCGTCCGCCGGGCGCAGGCGATGAATCAGCTCAGGCATGCCGGCGCCGCCTATCGCCGACTCTGGGCGATCGCCAGACTGAGCTTCGGCCGCTTCTTAAGCCGGCCGGCGTTGGAGCTGCCGCGCCTGCTCGAGGTGCGCGGGCTCGGTGTCGCGGAAGCTGCGCTGGGCAGAGCCCTGGTCACGACCGGCCTGCTGGCGGGGCGCCGGCTGTCGCTGCTGGGAGGGGGGCTGGCGGTGCTCGCTCTGCTGGCCTTGGGCTTTGCGCTGCTGACGCCCGGAGTGCGGCGATGAGCCTCTGGCTGGCCGGCGTGGCTCTCCCCAGTCCGAGTCCGAGCGCCCAGCCGACAACGTTCGGGGCAGGCGTGATCACGGTCAGCTTCCTGCTCAGCGTGTTGATCTGGGCGCCTGTGGTGATGGCCGTGATCATCGCGGTGCTTCCCCGCGGCGGGCGCAACCGGCTGGAACGGTGGCCGCTGGGGATCGCGTTCTGGACCATGGCCGGCACCTGTGCCATCACACTCGTCGGCTACTCGCAGTTCCAGTCCTTCTCGGGTGGTCTGCAGTTCGAGGAGCGGTTGCCCTGGCTGCCCTCGATTGGTATCGGGTACCACCTCGGCGTCGACGGCATCAGCATGGCGGTGCTGCTGCTGAACCAACTGATCGGCGTGGTGGCAGTGCTGGCTGGTTGGGAGCTGCGGGACCGGCCGCGCTCCTACTTTGCTCTGCTGCTGCTTACCCAGGCCGCCGTGACAGGCGTGGTCGCGGCACAGGACTTTTTCCTGTTCTTTCTCTTCTGGGCGCTGGCTGCAGTGCCGGTTGCGCTTCTAGCCGGGGGCTGGGTGCGCCGTCCGGGCGCATCGGCCCGAGTGCTCGCCTACTGGGCCTTCGGCTCCACTGCGCTACTGGGGGGCGGGCTGCTGCTCTACCGGGGGACCGGCGCCAGCAGCTTCGAGCTCAGCAGCCTGGCGGGAATCCAGGGCCAGACCCGGCTGCAGTTCTTCGCTGGCGTGCTCTTCCTGCTCGCCGCTGCCACTCGCTTGCCGCTGGTGCCTCTGCACGGCTGGGTGAAAGACGTCTACCGCGACGCGCCTGCGGGGGTTGCGATCCTGATCGCGGGAGCATCGAGCCGCCTGGGCGGCTACGAGTTGGTCAGGCTCCTGGCCGGCGCCGAGCACGAGGGCGCCAAGCGGCTGGCTCCCTATCTCGGCCTCCTGGCCGCGCTGACTGTGGGCTACGCCGGCCTAGCCGCCCTGCGCAGCCGGCAGGTGCGGGGCGTGGCAGCCTATCTGGCCCTGGTTCCAGGCGGCCTGACGCTGCTGGGTCTGGCGGGGCTCACACCGCTGTCGCTCCATGGGGCTGTGCTCTCGCTCTTCGCCGGGGGCCTGGCGGCGGCGCTGATAGTGGGCGCCGCCGCTACGCTGACCGAGCGAGCGGGGACTGGCCGAGTTGACCTCGCCGCCGGGCTGGCCGGCCGCATGCCGGTGCTGGCCTGGCTTTTCGCGATCGGGGCGCTTTCAGTGCTGGGGCTGCCATTCCTGGCGACATTCGCCGCCGACCTGATGATCTTTTTGGGCTCGTTCGGCACGGTGCCTGCGCCGGCCTTCGCGGTCGCGGCCGCACTGGTGCTGGTGGCAGGGGTGGTGGCTTGGCTGCTGCAGCGGACGCTGTTCGGCGGCGCCAACCGGGAAGGCCCGGAGCCGGAGGAAGCCAGCTTGCCCGAAAAGTGGTACTTGGGGATCCTGGTTGGCGCCCTGCTCTGGGTGGGCCTGGTTCCTGGTGGTCCCAAGCTGCTCGGCATTCCACTCTTCGACCCCGGGCTGATCAACGTGATCAGTCCAGGAGTCGCCGATCTGGCGTCCGCCTACGCGCCAGCACCCCCGCCGAGTCCCTCCGCCAGCCCGTCCCCCGCGGCAAGCCAGACGGCCTCGCCCAAGCCGAGCACCACGCCATGAGAGTCACAGCACTACTTCCTGAGGCTGTCATCCTGGCCACGGCTGCGGGTCTGCCTCTCGCCCGGCGGCTGCTTCCCGAGCGCCGGGAGATCGGCTGGCTGGCTCCCCCGGCGGTTTTGACGGCGCTGCTGCTGGAGCTCTGGCTTGGCGCTCCGGTCGGCTCCCTCTTTTCAGGTGGCTGGCTGCAGGACAGGTTCAGCCTCTTCGCCAAGGCGGCGCTGCTGCTCGGCCTTCTTGTCTTGGTGGTCGTTGATCGTGAGCCGGAAACGTGGCCGGACCTGGAGGCATTCGCTTTCCTGGCTGTCTTCGGTGGCATGGTGGCAGTCTCCGCGCCGTCGCTCGTCGGCCTCTGGGCAGGCCTCGAGCTGACGGCGCTGGCGGGTGTGGCCGCTGCCGGCTTCAGCTCGCGTACAACCGCCTCTGAGCTGCTGTTCGTGTCGGCCACCGCTGGCGGCTTGCTCGCCCTCGGCTTTGCTTTCCTCTCTGCGCTGGCCGGTACCACCTCGCTGGCCGGCCTCCGTCTGGGGCTGGCTCACCGGCAGCTGGCCCTACCGCTGGCGCTGATAGTCCTGCTCGTCCTCTCGAGCCTGGCGCTGCGCCTGGCGATGGCGCCACTGGCGGGAAGTGGCGATCGGACGTCGATCAGCCGCGGGCAGGCGGTGCCGGCGGCTATGGTCAGCGCCGTCGCCCTACTCGTGGCGGCCAAGCTGCTGCCGAGCCTGGCCGTCGCCACCATCGTCTGGGCGCCTTGGCTGGCAGTACTTTCAGCGGCCGCCATGCTCCTCGCCGGACTGCGAGCGGCGGCGCTGAGCAGACCTGACCGCCAGGCCGCCTGGCTGGCGCTGGGTCAGGTGGGCTGGGTCGGCGCCGCCTTGGCCAGCCCCCAGCAGCGTGGCACCGCCGCGGCCCTCTTCTTGCTGGGCTGCCTGCTCTTCGCCTGGGTGGGCGCAACGCTTCTCGCTCGGGTCGAGCCGTCGGCCCTCGCCGGGCTCAGCACCCGGGACCCCCTGCGCGCGGCCGGCCTGGGGCTGGCGCTGCTCTCGCTGGCCGGAGCGCCCCCCCTGGGGGGGTTCTTCGGCGAGTTTGCGGTGGCTGCCGAACTGATCCGCTCAGATCTCGGCTGGGTCTTGGCGGCCGGCTTGCTGGGCGGGGTCGCAGGACTCTACGGAGTGATCCGAACGCTCGCCGGCAGCTATCTAGAGGCGGCCCCGGAGCCGCCCCGGCGCGGTCCCCGGCCGGCGTCCGTCTGGACTCTGAGCGCGCTCTTGCCGGCGGTCCTGGTGCTCGGCTACGGCTTGTTCGCCTATCCCATCCACAGCCTGACCAGCCAAGGCGCCGCGGCTCTCGGCCTCCACTAGCGACCACCGTCGAGGATCGCGGCGCCGGGAAGGGCGATCGGACCCAGGGGCCAGAGGCCGGCCCCGAACCTTTCGTCTATGGTGCTCGGAGGTGCCCTCTGGGAGAGAGCTATAGTCGCCTCGTCTTGAGAGCCGCACACGCTAGCGGCCGGCCATGGCTGCGCCCTCGCCGGCTTGGCGTCGGCGCCTCGCTTATCTATCTGAGCGTCACTGCGTTGTGGCTACTCGCGGCGAGGCCACCGGGCCTGCCCTGGCTGGCATTGGCGGCGCTTGCGGTGGCCGCGGCGGGCCTGTACCTGCCGGGTTTGGCAAATCAGATCTCGATCGGACGCGCCTATCTGACCGGTCCCGCGCTGGGCCTGGGCGCTACCCGCGCGCTGCTGCCGCTGGCGCTGGTAATCCTGCTCGCCGCTGGTACCGACCTGGCCGACGGTTTCGCCGCCCGGCGCTGGGAAAAGCCGACGCGTCTGGGCGGGGCCCTCGACCCAGTTGTCGATGGGCTGTTCTTCGGCAGCGCCGGCGTCGGGCTGGCGCTTTCGAGTCTCTACCCGCTGTGGCTGGCGGTCGCGGTGATCCTGCGCTATCTGTTACCGGCGCTCGGTGGAGGCCTCCTACTACTGTTTGGCCGCCAACCGGTGCTGAAACACACGCCGGCGGGCCAAGCTTCAACCGCGACCATAGCCCTCCTGCTGATCGGATTGGCGGTCTCGGCGGCGCTGGGCAGGGAAGCCGGGTGGCTCTTGCTGGCAGCGAAGGTGGTGATACCGTTGGCGGCCGCAGCTGCTCTGCTGAACCTGGCCTGGGTCAATCGATCGGCGCTGTCGCCCGGGCCTGACCGAGGGTAGAGTTAGGGCTGGTCGCGCTAGATGGGGAGCTGGCGGTTCCCTGCACCGGCAATCCGCCACAGCCGGGTTGAATTCCCCGTCGAGGTCCGGATCTTTTGAACGGACGCGGAAAGAAGGCGTTGAAGGCTGGGACCTGCGCAGCTCGGGTCTCCGAACCCCGTCAGGTCCGGAAGGAAGCAGCGGTAAG
>JALZAW010000192.1 GCA_030948155.1 Candidatus Dormiibacterota bacterium
ATCGAGCGCGGCCCGCTGACCGCCGTCGACGCCATCTTCGATCGGGAGCTCGACTCAGCTTCGCGAGTTCAGATCCTGGTCAACATGATGGGGCGGTCGCTCCCCGTGCGAATCGATCTGGAAGACCTGAGCAGAGCCGCCAGCTAGACCCAGCGGCCGAGGTCGGCCTTCGTCTTTGGCTTGCAGCCGATCACTGTGAAAAGTGGTCGGAACGGCGGAGCCTGCCTAGCGACACCAGACACTGGTAAGTCCTCATGCGAGTGATTGAAGTGCGTCCGCTACTCGAAGCCATCTTTGATGAGGAGGCGGAGCTGCCCTCACGCGTCGACTCCATTGAGCAGGTTCGCTGGGACTACTGCGATGTCTATAGAGTGAGGGCCGAAGCACGGGACTACATGGCGCACGTCACGGCCGAATCCAGCGGACAGCTGCGCCGCACCAGACAAAATCTGGACCGCTTGCGGTCGCTCGCCCAGGCCGGCATCCCACGCGCGGTCGCTTGGCGCGACTCAGAGGGTCGGAACGGACAGGATCGGGAATGGGCAATCCTGATTTCAACCCAGATACCTGGATCCGAACTGAGCCAACGTAACTTCAACCGCCTCGTGTGGACGGATTTAAAAGAGCTGCTGCGTCAGATTCACCTCATGCCTGTTCACGACCTTGAGCCCGCTGCCACCAGTCTGCCGGTTCACGAGCCGGCAGCCTTTGCCGGCGTCGGCGAAGCCCTGCAGGGTCTGTTCCGGCTCCTGCGCGTCCCCCTCAGTGCTGACAGGGTTCGTCGTCATTTGGAGGATATGTCCGAATACCTCGACCGCAACGCGACAAGCTTCAATGTCCCAACCGGCCTCATTCACGGAGACCTGAACCCTTCCAACATCGTCTCGGATGCTCGGCGCGCTGGAATCGTGGATTGGGCGGAGCTTGAACGTGGGGACTATGCATACGACCTAGCCACTCTGAAGTTCTCGCTTGACGCCGTGGCTCCGAAGGTGAGCAGTGCGCTGCTGCGCGAGCAGGCGATCGAGTATGGCGGGAATCTGGACGACCATACCCTCGAGTTACGATTGCGGTTTTTTCTGGCCCTTCCCGGCTTGGTGACGGCCCTGTCTTTGCCCAGTCACCGCTCAGCAGCAAGGGCCTGGCGAGCTCGGACGTGCTTTCTCCATTCGGAAGCTCAATGGCGTGAACCACTCAGGTTGGCCGGCCCCTCGGTTGGCGCGCCGGCGGCTCCCACTGGGCATTACCCGTTGGCTGTCCGCGATCCCCTTAGGGGCCTTGCTCATGTCGTGGCGGCCAAGTGGACGACGTAGCGGCAGTGACGTCAAGCAGTGACGAGGCACTCCGGCGGCCGCCGGGTCTGGCGCGGAACACTGCCCTCAATTTCGCCGACACTCTCATCAGCTTGGTCTCCGCCCTGGTGGTGACCGTGGTGATAGCGCGCTTGTTGGGCCCCGCGGAATACGGTCTCTACTCCTTGGTAGTCACCATCGTCTGGTTCACCTATGCGATCGCCAGGTTGGGCATCAACCAGACGGTTCGCAGGTACGTCGCTGATCTAGACGGACGTGGGCAGCGAGAGATGGCCGCAACCGTTGCCGGCTTGGGCCTCCGGAACGCCCTCATCAGCGCGGGCGTCGCGTCATTGCTGTTGGCGGCTGCAGCAGGTCCGGCGGCGATGTTCTTTCACCAGCCGACCCTGCGGACCTATCTACTTGTGGGAGCGGCGACTCTGGTTCCCATGATGGTGGGAGGCGTCTTGAGGAATGTGCTCAATGGAGTGCAGCAGTATCAGTACTTCGTTCGCATGAACCTCGTGACGTCGCCACTTTGGGTGGTCGCCTGCACGCTGACGGTCTGGCTCGGAGGCGGAATTCTGGGCCTTCTAGTAGCCAGCATCGCAGTCGAGCTGCTCAACCTGGCCGCTCTTGGCGTGTGGACTGTCCGCGAAGTTGGCACTCTCCGCTGGCGCGGTCGGTTGCCTAAGGACCTGCGGTCGCGGCTGGCTAGGTACAACCGTGCTGTAGCCGTGTTGCTGGTGTTGAATACCGTCGTCTGGGAACGGTCAGAGCTGTTGTTTTTGGGTCGGTTCCATGGCGCCGACCAGGTCGCCTATTACGCGGTGCCGTTCTCGCTCACGCAGCGGCTTACCGATCTGATTCCAGGTGCCCTGCTCGGCGTGCTGCTGCCCGGATTGACCTTCCTCCAGTCGGCCGCAGATCCGGAGCACTTCACGGCGATGTTCAGCAATTCTCTCCGCTGGCTGGCGATCCTGGCACTGCCAGCGTGCCTCTTCGGCATTCCGTTGGCCGCGGCGGCGCTGAATCTGCTTTACGGTGCCGCCTACAGTGGTGCAGTTCCAGTCCTACGGATCCTGCTGTTGGCGACGCCGTTCGCGGTCCTGGGCCAGGCCTCGAGCTCGGCTCTGCTCGGCATGGAGGCGCAGTCGTGGGTCCTCAAGACGGGAATTGCCACAGCTCTTCTGAGCTTGGTCCTGGATCTGTTCCTGATCCCGAGCTGGGGCGCCGTCGGCGCTGCCCTGGCGAACACGGCCACGCAGGCCACCTGGGCGTTCGCGGTCTTCCTGCCGCTCTGGAAGCGCGTGATGAGGCAAGCTCGGGTAGACATTCTTAAGACGGCCCTGGCAGCGGCGCCGCTGTCACTGCTCCTCGTGGAGCTGATGCTGTTGAAGCCACCGCTGGCGGCCCTGGTCGCAGCCGGCGTTATGGCTCTGGGCCTATACGCCGTGGCCTTGATCTGGATGAGAGTTGTCTCGGCCGGCGAGTTGATATCAGCGGTCCGCTCACATGGTTGATGTGGTCACGCACCGGTCGCCTCTGGGCTCAACGAGAGCGAAGGGCAGCGCAGTCTCCGAAGGGAGGCCGCAGGCAACCCGCCGGATCACCTACCTGGATCATCTCGGCCTCTTGAGTGGAGGAGAACTGGCCCTCTGGGCCTTACTGTCGCAATTGGACCGACAGCGGTGGCGGCCGCATGTCGTACTGGGTCAGTCGGGTCCTCTTCAGGACCGATTCCAGTCCATCGATGTGGCTGTCGAGGTCATGCCGATGCCCCGCTTAATGCTTGGCGAGTATCGCGGCGGCCGCAGAATGCTGAACCCGCTGCGGATCCTTACGGGCTTGGACTACGTGAGACAGCTGGCGCAGACGCTGCGACGCAGCCGCTCGGACCTCCTGCACGCCAACTCGCTCAGGGCGTGCGTGGTCGGAGGCCTGGCCGCCCGACAGGCCGGCATCGCGAGTGTCTGGCATATCCACTCGGTGGTCGCCTCGCCAACCGTGTCCTACGGCGGTGCCTGGCTGCTTCACTCGCTCGCGCGCTGGCTACCGGCGCATATCATCTGCACCTCGGCTGCGACTGCCGCGTGTTTCGATGTCGCAGCAGACAGAGTTAGCGTGATCCCACCGGGGATCGATTCCCGTCGGTTCACCCCCACCAGTGGGAGCCGGCGCAGGAAGCCGGTCATTGGCATGGTTGGCCGCATCACACCGTTGAAGGGTCAGCATGTCTTCGTAGAGGCGGCCGGGACCCTGGCATCGCGGTATCCAGATGTGGAGTTTGTGGTGGCCGGCTCACCTCTATTCGGCGAGGAAGAGTACGAGAAGCGGATCCGAGAGCAGGCTAAACGCGGTCCGGCGGCGGATCGCATCCGCTTCCTCGGCTTCGTTGATGACGTTCCCAGGCTGCTGGAACAGATGGATGTCGTGGTGCAGGCCTCGACTGTAGTGGAAGGCTTCGGACAGGTGGTCGTCGAAGCGATGATGGCTGGGAAGCCGGTGATCGGGACTCCCCTGGGGGGCCCTGCCGAAATAGTTGAGGACGGCATAACGGGCAGGCTGGTCGTTCCAGAGAGGCCCAACGACCTGGCCGCCGCAATCGAGCAGATGCTCTTGGATCCGCGCGAAGCACGCCGCATGGGCGAGAACGGTCGGGCGCGGGCCCTCCAGTTTTATGACCTGAAGGCCAGCACCCGAGCCGTCGAGAATGTGTACGAACAGGTGCTGAGCCGGTGCTGAGCACTGGCATCCGAGCAATGACGTCGGCTCCTGTCCTCCTTTATCACGCTGTTGGCGTCCCGAGGTGCACGCCCAACTCCGAGGAGCGTGATCTGTTTGTCGAGCCACGCGCGTTCGGCCAGCAGATGGCCCAACTCGCAGCGCGGGGCTACAGGAGCTTGACGCTGGATGAATACGCTGCGGCCGTGGCCGCCGGCGCCTTCCGGCCGCGCTCACTGCTCCTGACCTTCGATGACGCGTACGCCCACGTCGCGGACGTGGTCACCCCGGTACTCCGCCGGCATGGGTTCACCGCGGTGATGTTTGTTCCCTGGCAGCACCTCGGCGGGCGCAACAGCTGGGACCTTGACCACCCCAACCTCGCCGCACTGGAGATCGCTACACCAGAGCTGCTCAAGGAGATGATCGCTGGGCCATGGGAGCTGGCGAGTCATGGCATGGACCATGTGGACCTGACGCAACTCGAGGCTGAAGAAAGGCGTGCGCAGCTGACGGCCGCGCGAGAGGGCTTGAGTGACCTTGTCGGGAGGCCGGTACGGGATCTCGCGTATCCGTACGGCGTCTCAAATCGATCAACTCGGGATGATGCTTTGTTGACGGGCTACCGAATGGCGTTTACCGCTGAGACCTTCGAAACCCGCGATCCATTGCAGCAGCCGCGCCGGCCAATCAAGGGCGGCGACTCTCTTTTGACGTTCTGGCTCAAGACCTCGTCTTCGTGTGCGTGGCTCTACCACCGTGCTCCGAGTGCCGCCAGAGATCTAGCTCGTCTGACGCTAGAGGCGGCGAGCCATGTCTGACCACCGCCAGGCGCCGCCGGTCTCTGTCGTCATCATCACGAAGGACGAAGAGGGAAGGATAGAGCGGTGCCTAGAGACGGTCAGGTGGGCAGCGGAGGTCATCGTCGTCGATGCCTACAGCGGCGACCGTACGGTGGAATTGGCGAAGAGGATGGGAGCTCGAGTCTTCCAGCGCGAGTGGGCTGGGTACTCCGTGCAGAAGAACTTTGCGATCGCGCAGGCGACCCAGCCCTGGATCCTCAGCCTCGACGCTGACGAGCAGGTCAGCCCGGCACTTGCGAACGAGATCCAAGCCAGGCTGCCGCTTGCTCGAGAGGTTGCCTTCACCGTCCCGGTTCCCCTCTATTTTTTGGGCAGGAAGCTGGGCTATTACTTCAGACGCAGCGCCGGATACGTGAGGCTATTTCGCAGAGACCGGGGGGGATTCAATGACGCGCTCGTGCACGAGACCGTTCACGTCAGCGGGCCAATCGGAGAGTTGAAGGCGCCCATCCTGCACGACTCCTACGCCAGTCCAAGCCTCCTGAGCTACTGGCGCAAGATCCACTTCTACGCCGATCTCGAAGCCCGGCAGATTGCCGTCGACGGTCATGGCTGGGCTGACTGGCTCGGCAACCGCTGGCTCAGGGC
>JALZAW010000193.1 GCA_030948155.1 Candidatus Dormiibacterota bacterium
CGGTGCTCGCCGTGCGCGAATATCAGAACCGGGAAGTGCCAACCGAGGTGGCGGATCGGATAGTCGCCGCGGCTCGCCTCACAGCCAGTTCCATGAACCGCCAGCCCTGGCATTTCGTGCTGGTGCGCGATCGAGCGAACCTCTGCGAGCTGGGCCAGCTGGTCAAGACCGGTCCCTACATCGCGGAGGCCCCGCTGGCGATCGTCGTGGCGTGCGAGAAGGAGAGCAAGTTCGGCGTCTCTGACGCCAGCCGGGCGATCCAATCGATGATCCTCGCTGCTTGGGCCGACGGCGTGGGCTCCAACTGGACGGGGTTCGGTGGACTGGAGGGCGTTCGCCGGCAGGTGGGCCTACCCGAGCAGTACGACGTCCTGGCGGTGATCCCTTTCGGTTATCCGAAGCGCGCGCTCGGAAAGGGTCGGAAGCAGCGCAAAGCTGCAGCCGAGGTGGTGTCGGCTGAGCGCTTCGGCACGCCGCTCGCCTGAGACTTTCAGCCGTCCCAATGCGCTTCAAGTCATCCGTCTGAGTGGCAGCGACCACGGGCTGATCTTCGCTGGCGCAGCAATCTCGTCAGGGCTTTCATTTCAGGCAGGGCCTGCGAGGAGCTCCCGGCCGAGCAGCTTCTCCGCCTCCTGCCGCAGCTCCCAGAAGTTGCTCCAGGCTGCCTCGGCCTGCGCGAGCCGGGCGCCGGCCAGGATGTCACCGCCGCGGGCCGCGGCCACCGCCCGTGCCTGAGCCAGGCGCCAGCGATCGTAGGCCCGCTCCACGGTAACCTCGACGAGCTCGGGCCATTCCTGCTCTGCGTCAGGGCGCCGAGCAGGCAGGACCAAGACCTTCCAGGAAGCGGATGCTGTGACCCGGATAACGCGCGGCTCGCCGGGACGCCGGCCAGCATGCGCGCGAGGTGTCGGATTACGCCGGTTGGCGGAAACGAGTCCTTGCTGAAGCGCGAAGACAGCATTGTGGGCGGCGTGGAGCGTGTTGTGGCGCAGGGAGGGGGCTGGGCCCAGCTGGACCTGAAGGTCGAGCAGCGCCTGAGCCAGCTGTGGCGGCAGTTCCCGCTGCCCGGCCAGGCGGAGTTGCTCGATCCTCTCCAGCAGGCGGTCGGACTCGTCCAGCAGGCGCCTGCGCTGCAAGTCCGAGTAGCGCTCGGACGTTTGCAGCTGGACTGCCACAGGCACACGCTAGGGCGCCACCGCGGACGGGCTCCGGACATTCTCTCAGCTGGCCGCTATGTGGATGGAGCCTAGATTCGCAGCAGCCTCTCCGCGTTGCTGCGCAGCAGCTTTTCCAACACCGGCTGACCGATGCCCAACTGCCCCAGTTCGGTCAGGCAGCGCAGAGGCTGAATGAAGGGATAGTCGGAGCCGAAGAGGAATTGGTCCTGGAGCCGGCCTTTCAGCGCCGCGATGACGCTCTCCGGGATGTAGCGCGGCGCCCAGCCGGAGATGTCGATGTGAACGTTGGTCTTGTGAAGGGCGATGGCAAGCATCTCCTCGTGCCAGGGATAACCGAAGTGCGCAGCGATGACCTGCAGCCGGGGGAACTCGGCAGCCACTGTGTCGAGCCGGATGGGCCGGCAGTAGTCAAGCCGAATGCCCTGACCCCCTGGCATGCCGGCGCCGATCCCCGAGGTGCCTGTGTGGAAGAGGCCGGGCAGGCCCAACTCCTGACACTTGGCGAAGATCGGCCAGTGCCGTTCATCGTCGGGAGCGAACTTCTGGATGGAGGGATGGAACTTGACTCCGCGCAAGCCAAGCTCCGCGATGCGCTCGATCCCCTGAACCGCCTCTTCGCCCTTCAGTGGATCGACGCTGCCAAAGCCCACAAAGCGGCCGGGGAAGTCCTTGACCGCCTGGGCCACGTACTCGTTGCTGAGCCGGGGCCGCTGGGTGGCCGTCTCGGCGTCCCAGGCCAGCAGCACTCCCACCAGATCCCATTCCTCGTACTGGCGAGCCACTTCGTTCAGCGACTGGCGAGACACCGGCGACCGGAAATAGCGCTCGGCCGCCTCCGTGTAGCCCGCCAGCGTCTGGTCGAGCCACTCGGGAGTGGGCAGGTGGACGTGGAAATCAATCGCGCGCATCGCTCAGGCATAGTAGGGCGTGCTTCGCCGCGGGCATATCCTCGCTGACGCCGGGTCTGGCCGGCGGTCAGTGCTTGCGGGCAGCGATAGCCTGGCAACAGTGCTGACGAGAGGAGAGGAGGAGTCGAAAGGCTCCCAGCGAACCGGTGCGGACCGAATTCCGGCTCGAATAGGCCCGGACCGCCGCGCTGATGCCTGAGCCGCAGCCCAGCAGGCCGGCGGCGGCAACGCTTCTGCTCCTGGCCGGCGGCGGGAGCAGGCGCATGGGCAGGCCCAAGGCTCTCCTGCCGTGGCAGGGCAGCACTCTACTTGAGTGGCTCGCCGGACAGCTCTCACCCGGCTTCACGAAACTGCTCGTCGCGGCCGTCCACCCCAGCCAGGTGCCGGCCTCGCTCCGGCCCCAGACGGTTACCGATCCGCGACCCGGGGAGGGCCCGCTGGCCGGACTGGTGGCAGGGATGCAGGCGGCGCCGGACCAGCCTCTGCTGGCGGTCGCCTGCGACATGCCGAACGTGACGCCCGCGCTGCTCAGCCGTCTACTCCGGGCTTCGCAAGGTTGGGATGCGGCCGTGCCCCGTCTGGCCGGTCGGCCCCAGCCAACGTGCGCTGCCTACCGGCCAGCCGCACTCGGACCGCTGAAGGCGGCGCTCCAGCAGCGCCGGCTGAAGCTCAGCGACGCAGTGGCCGGCCTGGCTGTCAATTGGCTGGATGAGGAAGACGCGCGCCTTTTCGAGAACATGAACACGCCAGCCGACTACCGGCGGCTCTTCGAGGCAATGCATTGTGGGAGATAATCGGTGAGCCGGCGGAAGGGCCGGGAGTCTCCGCCGGGTTGGTTCAACAAAGGATTGCTGACTTGAAGATTGCCGTAACTGTGAAGCAGGTTCCCGACCCGAATGGGACGCCTTTGCTGGACTCCGACAACACGCTCGTCCGCGACCGCGAGGTGGTGCTGGACCCGGGCGATGAATACGGGATCGAGGAGGCGTTGCAGCTGAAGGAGAAGGTGGGAGGCGAGGTGGTGCTCGTTTCGATGGGGCCTGACAAGGCGCGCGACGCAATCCGCAAGGGCCTCTCCATGGGGGCCGACAAGGGCGTTCTCATCAGCGACCCAGAGCTCGCGGGGGCGGACGCGCTGCTCACCGCTAAAGCACTGGCTGCAGCCATCAGGACCGAGGGGGCGGACCTGGTCATCTGCGCGACCGAGTCCTACGATGGCTCCACCGGCATGGTGCCACCCATGCTGGCCGAGCTCTTGGGCGTGCCCCAGTTGACGTTCGCCAAGCAGGTCGAGGTCACCGGCCAGCAGCTGACAGTGCACAGACAGACGGAGACCGGGTATCAGGTCGTGGAAGCCGCGCTGCCGGCGCTCGTCACTGTGACCGCAGGTATTGCCGAGCCCCGCTATGCCTCCCTCAAGGGCATCATGGCCGCCCGTTCCAAAGAGGTGAAGGTGCTGAGCCTGGCCGAGCTGGGTATTGAGCAAGGCGCGCCGGTTGAGACCGTCGAGTCAATCGAGGATGCTGCTGCGCGGGCTGCGGGTGAGATAGTCGAGGACGACGGGAGCTCGGGCGTGGAGCGGATCATGGCTGCCCTGACGGCGGCGAAGGTGGTTTAGGCATGGCGGGCATCTTGGTTTACGCCGAGGTCGCTGACGCCAAGCCCGCCGCCATGGCGCTGGAGCTCCTGAGCAAAGCCCGGGAGTTGGGCCAGGTAGATGCCGTCGCCCTGGGTCCGGGTGCCCGTGAGGCTGCTGCTCAACTCGGCGCCTACGGCGCCAGGCGAGTTTTCCTGAACGACGACTCTGCCTTCATCGAGTACCTGGCCGAGCCGGCCACAGACTGCCTGGCGGCTCTCATCCAGCGGGAGTCGCCAGACCTGATCCTGTTCGGGTTCACCTCAGACGGTCGCGAGGTAGCAGGCCGCCTGGGCGCGCGCCTCGGCGTGGGCGTGATCTCCAACGCGCTGGACATCTCGGGCGCGGGCGGCAGCTACACCGCCCGGGTGCCGTACTTCGGCGGAGCCCGGGTGGCCACCTATCGTGCTAACAACCGCCCGGCAATCGTGCTGGTCAGGCCCAAGTCCTTCGAGGCCAGCGAGTCGGGCGGCCAGGCGGAAATGGTGGAGATCGAAGCCGCCATCGCAGAGGGCTCCCGTCGGGCGCGGATCAATGAACGCAATGATGAGGTGTCAGACCAGGTGAAGCTGGAGGATGCCCGGATAGTCGTCGCCGGCGGCCGCGGGTTGGGCGGCCCAGAGAACTTCGCCCTGATCGAGGGGCTGGCGTCCGCTTTGGGCGGGGCCGCCGGCGCCACGCGTGCCATTGTGGATGCCGGCTGGGTGCCCTATTCGTTTCAGATCGGGCAGACCGGCAAGACTGTCAGGCCGGGGGTCTACATCGCGGCAGGCATCTCGGGCGCCATGCAGCACACAGTGGGCATGAAGGGTGCCAAAGTGATCGTCGCCATCAACAAGGACGCCCAGGCGCCAATCTTGAAGCTCGCCGATCTGGGCGTGGTGGGCGATGTGACCAAGATCCTGCCCAAGCTGACGGAGGCGGTGAAGGCCAAGCGCGGAGGTTAGGACGGCACGCCGCCGCCGACTTGCCTGAGCAGGCAACTGCCCAACCGGCCGTCACAGGCAACTAGCATTGCTCCCAGCACCTCTCTTTCCACTACAACGGAGGAAGTCCAGCAATGTCCGCTGAGCAGAGCCAAGGCCCAGCCATCGAGACGATGCTCTTGGAGCAGCGCCGATATGAACCCGACCCAGCCTTCGCTGAGCAGGCCAATGCAAAGGCGCCGATCTATCAGCGCGATCCTGACCAATTCTGGACCGAGGAGGCGCGCAACAGGGTCAGCTGGTTCCAGCCGTTCACCCAGCTGAAGGAGTGGGACCCGCCCTTTGCCAAGTGGTATCTGGGCGGCCAGCTGAACGTCTGCTACAACTGCGTCGACCGCCACGTGGAGAGCGGCCGGGGTGACAAGGTGGCGTTTCATTGGGAGGGCGAGCCGGCCGACGAACGGTCAGATGTCACATTTGGCGAACTGCAGAGTCGCGTAGTTCGCTTTGCCAACGGGTTGAAGAAGCTAGGGGTCGGGAAGGGCACGGCCGTCGCCATCTACATGGGTATGACGCCTGAGCTGCCGGTGGCAATGCTGGCCTGCACCCGACTGGGTGCGCCCCACACAGTGGTTTTCGGAGGCTTCAGCCCCGACTCTCTCTCCAGTCGCATGAACGACATGGGCTGCGAAGTGCTGATCACGCAGGACGAGGGCTGGCGGCGGGGCAAGCGAGTGCCGCTCATGAAGACTTCGGCCGAAGCCATGGACGCCTCGCCCGGCGTGCGTTACGCGGTGGTGTTGAGGCGCACTGA
>JALZAW010000194.1 GCA_030948155.1 Candidatus Dormiibacterota bacterium
ACCCTTGACCGCGCCAAGCCGGCGGTTCCCTTCGGGGGCACCTACCGTCTGATCGACTTCGTGCTCTCCAACCTCGTCAACAGCGGTCTGCGCAAGATAGTCGTCCTCACGCAGTACAAAAGCCACAGCCTGGATCGGCACATCGCGCAGATGTGGCGGCTTTCCCCGATGCTGGGCAACTACGTCGCCAACGTGCCCGCCCAGATGCGGGTTGGGCCACGCTGGTTCCTGGGCTCCGCGGACGCGGTCTTCCAGAACCTGAACCTGATCAACGATGAGAAGCCTGAGTACATCTGCGTTTTCGGCGCCGATCACATCTACCGCATGGATGCGATGGGGATGCTCCGCCAGCATATTCAGAGCGGCGCCGGCCTCACCCTCGCCGGCATCCCGGTGCCCTTTGCCGAAGCCTCAGCCTTTGGCATCATCGAGAGCGACGAGAGCGGCCAAGTTCGCAGCTTCGTGGAGAAGCCCGAGGCGCCGAAGCCGCTTCCTCACGACCCCAGCCGCGCATATGCGTCAATGGGCATCTACATCTTCACCACCAGAGCGCTGGTCGACGCTGTCAGTCGCGACTCCTCCGATGAGCGCTCCATGCACGACCTGGGCGGCAGCATAGTGCCCATGCTGGTCGATCAGGGCCAGGCCGGCGTCTATGACTTCAACACCAACCGGGTTCCGGGAGTGAGCGGCCAGGAGGCCGGGTACTGGCGCGATGTGGGTGATCTTGACTCCTACTACCAGGCAAGCATGGACCTGCTCGCCCTGGAGCCGCCCTTCAATCTCTACAACCAGGAATGGCCCATCTACAGCTGGCTGCCGCCGGTCCCACCTGCCAAGTTCGTCCATGACGAAGAGGGCCGCCGCGGCATGGCGCTCAACTCCCTGGTCAGCTCGGGCGTGATCGTATCGGGCGGCCAGGTGCGGCGCTCCATCCTGTCACCGGGCGTCGTTGTTCACTCCCACGCAGAGGTGGAAGGCTGCGTGCTGATGGACGGCGTTGACGTCGGCGGTGGGGCCAAGCTGCGCAACGCAGTGATCGACAAAGGGGTGCGGATCCCGCCCGGCGCCAGCGTCGGCCACGAGTTGGCGGCGGATCGTGAACGGCTGCACGTCACGCCCAGCGGCATCGTGGCCATCGGCAAGGGCCAATCCCTGGGCGCCCTGCCGGCATGAGGGGACCAACCCGCGTCGGGTTGCTGACCCGGGAGTACCCACCCGAGGTCTACGGCGGCGCCGGCGTGCACGTCGAGTATCTGGTCAAAGAGCTGCGCCGAAGGCTGGAGCTCAGCGTGCACTGCTGGGGGGAGCCGCGAGGCGAGGGGGGCGTGAAGCCTTATCAGCCCTGGCCGGCTCTGGCGGAACCCAAACCGGAGGCCGGCGCGCTGCAGGCGATCTCGGTCGACCTCGCCATGGTGGCCGCTCTGAAGGAGGTGGACCTGGTCCACAGTCACACCTGGTATGTCAACCTGGCGGGCCACTTTGCCAAGCTGACCTGGGCAGTTCCGCATGTGCTCACCACTCACAGCCTGGAACCGCTGCGTCCCTGGAAGGCTGAACAGCTGGGCGGCGGCTACGCGCTCTCTCGCTTTTGCGAAGAGACGGGGATTTTGGGCGCAGATGCCGTGATAGCCGTTTCCGAAGGGATGCGTCGGGATGTGCTTGACTGCTATCCCGGCGTCGACCCGGGTCGCGTGCGGGTCATTCACAACGGCATCGATCCCGAGGTCTACCGCCCTGTCTCCGACCCGACCGCCCTCCGGCAGCACGGCGTCGAGCCGAACCGGCCCTACGCGATCTTCGTCGGCCGCGTGACCCGTCAGAAGGGGCTGCAGCATCTCCTGGCCGCCGCCTGCCATCTCGATCCCCGCACTCAGCTGGTCATCTGCGCGGGAGCGGCAGACACGCCTGAGTTGGGTGCCGAGGTGGAGGCGTTGGCCGACAAGTTGCGGCGGCGGGACTTCAACCTCGTGTACCTGGAGGGCTTCCTCCCTCTCGGCCTCATCCTGCCCCTGCTGACCGGGGCGACGGTCTTCGTCTGCCCCTCCATCTACGAGCCGTTCGGCCTGGTCAACCTCGAGGCGATGGCCTGCGAAACTGCCGTGGTTGCCTCGGCCGTGGGCGGCATCCCCGAGGTGGTGGTGGAGGGCGAGACAGGACACTTGGTCGAGTACGACCCGGCGCGGCCACGGGAGTTTGAGCACGGCTTGGCCAGCCGCCTGCAGGAACTGCTCCAAGATCCGGACCGCGCCGCCAGCCTGGGAGCTGCCGGCCGGCGGCGGGTGCTGGAGAAGTTCAGCTGGGCGACCATCGCCGATCACACAGTCGACCTCTACCAGGAGGTGTTGACCCGAAGCCGGCGCTAATCGCCCGTCTCAGCGACATGACCTTATCTCCGGATCAGGGGCGATCCATGCGTCACGGGCGCCGCCCGATGCTCAGATGACCGCAAGCCGGCCTGTTTACTGAGTGAGAGCAGGGCCCGGCAGGTCGAGCTTGAAGGGGGTGGCAGCAGCGTGGTTGACGTCCTTCAAGTCGGCTGTCACGCCCAGCGTGTAGGTGCCGCCGGGCACCAGTGCCGCTGCGAGATCTATCACCACCGTGCGAGTGGAAGCGTCGTAGGAATTTTGGCCCTTCACGCCGCTGAGCGCCACGCCCGCAGCCGTGGCCGGGTCGAGATCGGCATCGAAGGTGACCCTGACCTGTCGTCCGCTGGCTGTGACCGCGAGGACGTTGGGGCCATTTCCCAGCGGGGCCGCCGTCTCAGAGACACCGTGAACAATGGTTCTGGCCGAACCCTGCCGCGCCAAGGTCAGCGTCTCCATCACCACCTGCCGTTCCTGTCCCTGTGCGATCACCAAGCGGACGACCGCCCGGCCAGGCTGTGAGAACACCACGTTGTACCTCAGGAGCTGAACATCGTTGCCCTTGTAGACCAGCTTCACGCCGGCGAACGCCTGTTTGCCAGCGTCGTCGAGGTAGCTGGCGGCGCTCTGCGCATTGCCTTCGGCGCGAGCTTGGAGGAAGGCCTCGAGGATCTCCTCCTGGGTCGAGGCTGGTGCGGGCCGGGCGCTAGGCACCCTGGCTGTGAAGAGCTGACCAGCGCGATGAAAGGCGAACACGCCGCCACCGGGCGCCCAGTCCAGCTGCCCGTAGGCGCCAGTTGAGAGCAGGCGGAGCTCTGAGCCGTCGGCGTGAATGAGCGAGATGCCCGACGAGCCGGCCAGTAAAAGATCATCGCCGCCGGACCAGCTGAGGCCGCCGAGCCCTGGCACAGCAATCAGCAGCGTGGCTGTGTGGCCGTCGCTGATGTGGGCACCGTCGACATCGATGTAGGCATAGCGTGAGGAGTCCGGCGACCAATCGCCCAGTCCGGTGGCGCTCCCGATGACTGAATCCTTACCACTGCTCAGCTCCAGCACATGGAGGCTACTGGCAGTCAGGTAGGCGAGGCGATCGCCATTCGGCGAGAATGCTCCAGCGCTGGGGTCCTGGCCGAGGCTCGCGAGCAGCGTCGCCGCCGCCGGAGTCGGTGTAGGCGTGGTCGTTGACGGGCTGGCGCTGGGAGACGGCGAGGCCGGACTTGAGCTCGCCGCCGGACTGGTTGAGGTCTCCGGCGCCGGGGGCTGGGCGGCCGGCTGCTCGGCGACTGTCAGGACTGAGCGCCCGGCCAATACCAGCAGCCTGGTGTTTCTGAAGCCGAGCGCCAGCGGCCGATCAGCTGTCAGCTTCTGCTGGCCGTAGCTCACTTCGCCGGCGCGCGCGAACGCGGGCGTGCCGTCCGGTCCCACCGCCACTCTGGTTACTCCGCTGGCCACGCTCACAGCCCTGCCGGTCGCGACTGCGTAGGCCCGCAGTTCGCCTTCCGGCGTGATCAAGTAGAGCGTCGAGCCGTCGCGGGACCAGGCGCCGGGGGCCGCCCCGACGCTGCCGACCAGCTGCTCAGAAGCAACTCCGGCAGCCGGGGTCGGAGTGGCGGCCGGAGTCGGCGGAGGCGCCGGCTGGGTCACGAAGACAACCGCGGGTCGGACAGGGACCGGCTGTCCCGACTCGGTCCGCGCCGATGGTGCCAGTGACACCTGATACTGCGTGGCTGGGGCCAGACGGTTGACAGGCGTGACCTTGAGGTCGTTCCCCTGCCACTGGTAGGTCACCGTGGTGGCGGGCTCGATTCGGACGGCCGCTTCGACCGAATGGTGATCGACAGGCTCCTTGAAGGTGAGGACTATCGGCTGCACTGTCGCGACCGCATGAGCGTCCTGCAGCGGGCTGTTCCAGGCAGCTGTCTTGGTGCTGGTGGTAGGGCTCGCGGTGAGCGTATAGGTGAGGAACGCGACCAGCAGAACCCCGATGGTGGCGCCCGCCCAGGCAAGTCCGGGCGGAACCAGCAGGCGCCGCCACCAGGGCAGCCGAGGTTCGGCCTT
The DNA here is from genome assembly GCA_030948155.1 of Candidatus Dormiibacterota bacterium. Taxonomy (GTDB): domain Bacteria; phylum Chloroflexota; class Dormibacteria; order Dormibacterales; family Dormibacteraceae; genus Dormiibacter. The sequence goes on from JALZAW010000194.1 coordinate 4,425, forward strand.
CGCCCAGGCTTCCTGCATCAGACGCCGGCGCAGCGTGGCCCGATATAACAGGTCAGGCTCAATCCTGTGCGGCGGATTCTCGCTCAGCAGCTCGAGCCGGCTGGCGTGATCCACGCTGGGGAAGATTTCGTCTAGCTCAGGATCTCGCGGCCGGTTCACGCCTCGATCTCCTCCAGCTCGCCGCCCGCCAGGTTGAGGCGAAGCCGGCTCACCCCTCGGTGGATGAGCAGCTTCACGGCTCCCGCCGTCTTGCCCATGGCGATGGCTATGTCCTCGATCTTCATGTCCTCCTGGAACTTGAGAACGAGTGCTATCTGCTGCTGCCGGGGTAGCGTCTCGACCTGGGCCCAGATGTGGCTCATACGATCCCGCCGGGCGGCCATCTCCTCCAGTCCGGGGCCAGCCACCGAAACGTCGTGCTGGGCGTCGATGTCCTCCAGCGGCCTGGCGGCGCGAAAGCGATCGGCCACTGCGTTGACAGCTATCTGATACAGCCAGGCCGAGAAGGGCCGGCCCGTGTCCTGATAGCGGCCGATTCCACGCAGGGCCTTCAGAAAGACGTCGCTGGTGACGTCCTCGGCGATCGCTTGGTCGTGAACTCTGGCATACACGAATTTGTAGATCTGGAGGAAATAGCGGTCATAGAGCTCACCGAAGGCCGGTGGCTCGTACTTCGCACGCTCAACGAGCTCCCTCTCGTCATCCCGAGGCGGGAGGCTCAAAGACCGTTTGCTCTCCGTCTGCTCAAACGACTGGGCGGCGGAACCGGTTACGTCCACGACTCAGTGGACCGTAACAGCCGACCATGGAGCACCCGCCGCCGCAGGGCCACACCACGAAGCAGGTCGGCCTGCTCCATATCCGCCGTTACGGTCGACCTCCGAGAGCGGAGCCCCCAAAGATTGTCGACTAGATCCCGCCAGGCAGAGGCAGGCTGCCGCCATTTGCCGGCGATTCTCGGGCGCGGGGCGGGAGGCGGCTGCATGAGCCTCTTTAGCCTAGCCAGAGCAGA
>JALZAW010000195.1 GCA_030948155.1 Candidatus Dormiibacterota bacterium
GAGCGGCACCGAGGGCACCGTAGCGGTCACGTCCCGAAGCGCGTAGAGGGCCTTGTCAGCAGGCACAAGCCGGGGCGATTGGGCTGCCACCGCCAGGCCGATCTGGCGGACCTGGGCCAGGAAACGCTCTGGCTCCAGCTCGACACTCAGCCCGGGCACCGACTCCAGCTTGTCCAGCGTGCCGCCGGTATGGGCCAGGGCTCGGCCCGACAGCTTCGGGACCGGCACTCCGCAGGCTGCTGCCAGCGGCCCGGAGATCAGTGTCACCTTGTCGCCGACACCGCCGGTGGAGTGCTTGTCCACCTTGATCCCGGGGATGGAGGAGAGGTCCAGGCTCTCGCCGCTGGCGACCATCGCCTCGGTCAGCACCAGCGTCTCTGAACGCGTCATGCCCCGAGTGCAAACAGCCATCAGCCAGGCCGCGAGCTGGTAATCGGGAATGCTGCCCTCCAGGTAGCCCGAGAGCAATAGCCGGATCTCTTCGGGAGTGTGCTCCAGGCCGTCCCGTTTGCGGCCTATGACTTCCAGTGGCTGCATGCGGGCGATGCTAACGCGTCGTGCGGAGCTTGCAGCCCGTGACAGCCATTCAGCTGTTCAACGCGCTCAACAGTATTCCGAAAGCGCCGGCACTTCCGATATGCTTCGGCCCGACTTGGCAGACCTGGGCGCCCCGGCGGGCCTCGGAGCCGCGATCAGGCGACCCGAGGACCCTCCGCTCTTGCGCGGAGAGGCTCGGTTCCTGGCTGATCTTGAGTTGCCGGGCGGCCTGTTTGCCTGCTTCGTGCGCTCACCCAACGCCCACGCTCGCCTCAAAGACGTTGAGTTGGGCGGTGCCCGCGCGCTAGCTGAGGTGGTGGGCGCGTTCGCCGCCGAAGATCTCCGGCTTGGGCCCCTGCCCATGTTCCCGGGCCTGCCGGAAGCTCTTGCCCGGCCTGTCCTCGCCGAGTCGGTTGTGCGCTTTGCCGGGGAAGCCGTGGCGGTGGTCGTCGGTCGGAGCGAGGCGGCCGCCGCTGACGGTGCGGCGGCTGTGGCTGTGGACTACGAGGCCCTCAGCTCAGTCGTCTCGCCGGAGGACGCAGCGGCGAGCGGCGCTCCCCTTCTCTTTCCCGAGCACGGCTCGAACCTGGCCTTTCAGGGCCTCATCAGGGCTGAGGCGGACGCGCTGGCCCAGGCCCAGGTGGTGGTAACCGCTCGCTTTCGAAACCAGCGCCTGGCGGCGGTGCCGATGGAGCCAAACGGCTTTGCGGCAGCTCCTCGATCGAGCGGCGCGGGGCTTCAGGTCTGGGCGTCGACGCAGAGCCCCTTCCAGGTTCGGGACGCCATCGCCGAAAGCCTGCAGCTTCCTGAGCAGTCAGTCCACTGCATGACGCCACACGTCGGCGGCGCCTTTGGGGCCAAACTGGCCGTGTATCCGGAGCAGGTGGTGGTGGCTGCCCTGGCTCTCCGCCTCGGGCGGCCTGTCCGCTGGCTGGAAACGCGCTCGGAGAGCTTCGTCGCCATGAACCAGGGCCGAGGTCAGATCCAGGACGTCCAGCTGGGCTCCGACGCGAGGGGCAGGCTGGTCGGCCTCAGAGCCCGAGTCATCGCTGACGCCGGCGCCTACCCAGGTCAGGGCGCTTTCCTCCCCTATCTCACAGGTCAGATGCTTTCAGGCGTTTACAGGATCCCCCGGATCGACTATGAGGCTCGCTCTTACTGCACCAACACCACACCCACTGGCGCTTACCGCGGCGCCGGCCGCCCCGAGGCGACAGCCCTGCTTGAGCGGGCCATGGACCTGCTGGCCGGGGAGCTTGACCTGGACCCGGCGGAGCTGCGGCGGCGCAACCTCATTCCGGCCGACGCCTTTCCGTACGAAGCGCCCACCGGCGCCATCTACGATTCCGGCGACTACGAGCGGACTCTGCGACGCGCCCTTGAGCTGAGCCGGTACGACGAGTTGCGCTCAGAGCAGGCGGCGAGGCTCTCTGCCGGAGCTCGCCAGGTGCTGGGGATCGGAATCTCGACCTATGTCGAAGTGACGGCTGTCGGATCACCCACCGAGTACGCCGCCGTCGAAGTCGCGCGGGGCGGAAATGTCGCCGTTCAGGTGGGTACGGCGAATTCCGGGCAGGGCCACCCCACCGCCTACGCCCAGATCTTGAGCGGACTGCTCGGCCTTCCACCGGCGCGAATCGCCGTGACCGAGGGCGACACCTCCCTGGTCGAGCGGGGGGACGGCACTGCCAGCTCCCGCTCCATGCAGCTCGGCGCAAGCGCCGTTTTCGGCGCCGGCCAGGAGCTGCTGCGGCGGGCGCGGGAGCTTGGCGCCGAGCTTCTTGAGGCAGCCGAAGTGGATCTCGTCGGGAGCGATGACGGCTTTGGCGTGCGCGGCTCGCCTCAACGGGCCGTTAGCTGGGGCCAACTCGCAGCTCGAGCGGCGGAGCTCGGCAGCCCGCTCCGGGCAGCGTTCGACGCCTGCGCAGACTCCAGCTATCCCTTCGGCGCCCACGTGGCAGTCGCCGAGTTGGACCTGGACACGGGAGAGGCGCGGCTGCTCTGCCACGTGGCTGTCGACGACTGCGGTACTGTCGTCAATCCCCTCCTCGTCGACGGTCAGGTTGCCGGTGGGATCAGCCAAGGTGTGGCCCAGGCTCTCTTCGAGGAGGTCGTGCACGATGCAGAAGGGATCCCGCGCACCACCAGCCTGCTGGACTACTGCGTGCCGGGGGCACCCGAGGTGCCGCCGCTGAAACTCGATCACACCGTCACCGTCTCCCCGAACAACGCGCTGGGGGTCAAGGGGGTGGGTGAGTCGGGGACCATCGGCGCCACTCCCGCGGTTCAGAACGCGGTCCTCGACGCTGTGAAGCATCTCGGTATCCGGCACCTCGACATGCCGCTTGATCCGGAGCGGCTCTGGCGCGCTATCCGCGACGCACTGACCGGTTCTTAGCTGCGCCTGGTTCAGCTGAGCGGCCCCTCAGCCGTCCAACCTGTACAGCTGTTCGCCGGCGTGCGGCACCAGCAACCGATCGTGGCGACCTTCCCAATCCTGGGGCTGGATGGTGGTCGGGTCGCGGTAGCCGAGGTTGATCCGCCGGCAGCGCTCTTCCGGGATTCCGGTCGCCAGTGTGACTTCGATCCGTGGTAGTTCAAGTCCAGTCCCGACTTCGAAAGTGCCTGTTCCCTTCACATGGGTCGAGTGGGCCAGGATGGCGCCAGGCACGCCAGCGAAGCGGTCCCATTGCTTCAGGAAGTACTCGCTGACGTGGTATCCCAGTTGGTCCAGGAGCCGGCCGTGCGTGAACGAGACCTCCTTCAGGAAAGGCGCGTATATGATCACCTCGCCGCCGTCAGCCACCACCGCCTCAGTCTTGTACATGGCCTTGGCGGCCGTCCAGAGATCGTCGTAGCGCTTGGACGGCATCGAGAGCACACTCCTGACCGGCTGCGGGAGTGTCGCGATGTTGAGCTGGGCAGATAGGCGCGCGGCCTCCTTGAACGCGGCGGCCGGCTCGCCGAGCCAGACGCCGTGAAGGTCTGAACCATGGATGGCTAGGGTCAGGCAGGTGAGAGGCGTCGGCACCATCGCGGCTGCCCTATCGATGACCCTACGCACGGGGGTGTCAAAAATCCCGATGGTGCCGAGGTTCGTCACCAGAGCGCCGAGCCAGTGGGTGAAGTCGATGATCTCGGGCCCCGCGACCCCCGGGAAGAGGTACTTGGTGCCACCTGAGAACCCAGCCACCTCGTGCGGGAACACAGGACCGCAGGCGATGATGTGGTCGTATTCGGTCACCTTGCGGTTCAAGCGCACGGGCACCCCATGGTTGATCCGGCCGCCAGTCAGTTGGAAGGCCTCCTCCGCGGAGATCTCACCCACAGTGGTGAGGCTGGCTGGGTCATCCCAGCTGTGATTGAATACGCGCACCGTCGGCCAGCGCTGCCCCCGCTCTAAGGCCGAACAGCCAAGCAGCCCATCGATCGCGGCTGCCGTCATCGGCGGGTGAGTGCCGAGTGCTATGAGGTAATCAAGTTGAGCGGCAGCTCCGCCAAGGTGACCGGTCAGCAGGCGATAGAGCCAGGGGATGGGAGCTGTTCGCGTCCCATCCGGGATGATGGCGAGCACCCTGCGGCCGGCCAGATTGAGGCCCTCCAAACCCTCGGCGATGAGACTCTCCGCTTGCCGGTCCGGCAGCGGCCCGGAGACTGAACCGCTGCCGACAAGTCGGAGCCGATCAACCGTCTGCATCGTCAGGGCTTCAGCTTAAGCGCGCCCTGCGGGCCGAGGTCCCTGGTGGGAGCCTGCCCTCTCAAAAGACGAAGGAGGCCGCCCGGTCCGGGCAGCCTCCTTCAGGGTCTCGCCTCCGGCTAAACTGCCCGCCGACCAACTACCAGGTTGTAGATGATGGCGATCACGGCGAGCACCAACAGTATGTGGATCAGGTCGCCCCCGACGTGGGCCACCAGGAACCCGAAGAGCCAGAGGACCACCAGAACCGCCACGACGATCCAGAGAATGCTTGCCACTGAGGACCTCCCTAAAGTGCCTTGTGCACCATAAAAGCTGACAACATGGTCATCACTATATGCCATGTCCCACCGTTATGTAAAGTACTGGGACATTGAGAACTCGGAGACCGCCGGGGGTGCTTGGGAAGTCGAGCCTTCGTCTGGTTGGCTCCGGGCCACGGATTCGAACCGTGAACCTTGCGGTTAACAGCCGCCTGCTCTACCGTTGAGCTAGCCCGGATCCGTGCCGACCTCTGATTCTAGTGGACCGTTACAGTCCCCTAACTAGGCTGCAGCGTGCCGTTCAGCGCTTCCAACAAGGCGGGCAGATCCCGGAGGCGACCCGCCCGCTGGGCATCCCGCAGGCTCTGATACTGCGAGAGCACGTCAACGAAGCCGTCGCCCACGTCATAGCCGTGTGCCCAGAGGAGCTCTCGGCCGCTCGAATGCCTCTCGAGCACCTCGCGGATAGTGGAATCGAGGCCGAACTCAGTCACCCGGACGCCTTTCCGCGGGCGGCTCCGGGGCTTGCGGCTGGATCGCCACATGGTGACCGTGCCAGAGCTCTGGCACGCCCCTCGGGGCATCCCCGTCGTAGGTGAGGCGAAGGGCCCAACGGCCGTCGATCAGAGCCGGGGCGGCAATCAGTTTCCCTTGGTAACCGCTGTCCTTGATCTGCTTCACGAGGGGAACCGCGTAGAGAGCCAGGGCTGTGGGCTGGCGGAAGGTACTGACGCGGCCGCCCTCGCTGGCGCCGTCAACTCCCGAGGTGCCAGAGCCCACGAAGTTCGGCCGGTTGAAGTCCATCGCCTGAATAGCCTATCGAGCACAGGCTTGGCCTGAAGGGCCGACGACGCCTTGGCGGCCAGCGTAGAAGGACGGCGAGGCGACAGGTTACCGCGGGCTGGCGCCGGTCAGACCTCTGGCCGCGG
>JALZAW010000196.1 GCA_030948155.1 Candidatus Dormiibacterota bacterium
CGATCACCCGGAAGGTCCCGCCCAGCGTGTCGCCGCGGTCACCCGCCTCGTCGATCGCCTCCACCATCCGCCGGGAGACGTCGGGATCGGGATGGCGCACCGGAGACGCCTCGATCTCGGCCTCGGTGACGGCGTCAGGGTCGACCGCTTCGTAGCCGCCGTCGACGGCCCCGATCGATTGGGTGAAGCTCAGGATCTGGATCCCGAAGTGGTCCAGCAGGCGGCGCGCCACGCCGCCCGCCGCGACCCGGCTGGCGGTCTCCCGGGCGCTGGAGCGCTCGAGGATGTTGCGGACGTCGTCGTGGCCGTACTTGATGGCGCCGGCAAGGTCAGCGTGACCTGGCCGCAGGCGGGAGATGGGCTGGGGGCGGAAGCCCTCTTTCTCCGGGCTCATCTCCGCCGCCCAGTTGGCGTGATCGCGGTTCTCCAGCACCAGCGCCACCGGGCTGCCGAGCGTCACCCCGCCCCTGACGCCGCCGACGAACCGCGCCTGGTCGGTCTCGATCTGCTGCCGGCCGCCGCGGCCGTGGCCTCCCTGCCGCCGGGCGAGATCGCGCCGGATGAGCGCACTCGAAAGCTCGAGACCCGCGGGTACGCCTTCCATGAGCACTGTCAGCTGAGGGCCGTGCGACTCCCCAGCCGTGAACCAACGCAGCACCCCCGAAGGATAGGCGGCTGGCTCGACAGCGCCGGCGCCCACTACGCTCCCGGTGATGGTGCTTGACTACGCTGCCGCTCTGGAGCGAGCGCGCAATCTGGCCACGGCGGGCCGGCGCCTGTTGGGGGTCGCCGGCATGCCGGGCAGTGGCAAGTCACATCTGGCCGACCGTCTGGTCGCCGACCTGGGCGGCCTGGCGGTCTGCGTGCCGCTGGACGGCTTCCATCTTCCCAACCAGGAACTGGAGCGGCTGGGACGGCGCCAGCGCAAGGGTGCACCTGACACCTTCGACGCAGCCGGTTACAGCAATCTTCTGCGCTGCCTGCGCCGCCAGGAACCCCAGGAGTTGATCACTGCTCCCGCTTTCGACCGCAGTCGCGAGGAGTCTGTTGCAAACGCGATAGCAGTGCATTCCCGCGTACCGCTGATCATCACCGAGGGCAACTACCTGCTCCTGCCCAGCCATGGGTTTGGCGGCGTTCGCGCCCTCCTCGATGAGGCCTGGTACATGAGCTGCCCCGCGCCGGAACGGATCCGGCGCCTGATCGCCCGCCACCAGATGTCTGGCAAGACGCCGGCCGAAGCGCGGGAGTGGGCGCTCGGCACCGATCAGGCCAACGCCGCCCTGATCGGCTCAAACCTGCAACGAGCCGACTGCACTGTCCGGGGCTGACCCGCGCCGACCGAACCCGCCGCACCTGCACAATGCCGGCATGTCCGAGCGCCCAGAAGAAGATTTGCAGGAGTTCGCCCGAACCGCCCACCAGGCGGTCGACTGGGCCTGCGAATACCTCGCCCACGTGCGGGAGCGGCCCGTGTTGAGCGCCGTCGCGCCGGGCGAGATCCGCTCCCTCCTGCCAGCAGCGCCGCCGCAGCAGGGGGAGCCTCTGCCGGCGTTGATGGCCGACTTCGAGCGGATCGTCCTCCCCGGCATCACCAACTGGAACCATCCTCGCTTCTTCGCCTACTTCGCCAACACCGGCTCCACCTCAGGCATCCTGGCCGAGCTGCTGATCGCCACCTTGAATGTGAACGCGATGCTCTGGCGGACTTCGCCGGCCGCAACCGAGGTCGAGGAAGTCGCCTGCGGCTGGCTGCGCCAGGCGTTGAGTCTGCCGGCGGATTTCTTCGGCCTGATCAACGACACAGCCTCCTCGAGCACGCTCTACGCGCTGGCCGCGGCGCGGGAGGCGGCCGGGCTGAGCGCCCGCAGCCAGGGCGTCGACGGTCGCCGCCTGCGCCTCTACACCTCGGCCGAAGCGCATTCGTCGGTCGAGAAAGCAGGGATTGTGCTGGGGATCGGTCAGCAGGGCGTGCGCAAGGTCCCGGTTGACGAGCAGATGCGGCTAAGGGTCGGGGAGTTGGAGCGGATGATCGCCGAGGATCGAGCGGCGGGGCTGCAGCCCTTTGCGGTGGTGGCCACCGTCGGGACGACCTCGACCACCTCGATCGATCCGGTGCCCGCGATCGCCGACATCTGCGAGCGGGAGGGCCTCTGGCTACACGTCGACGCCGCCTATGGCGGGGCCGCGGCCCTGCTGCCGTCGCACCGGCAGGTGCTGGCCGGCGCTGAGCGCGCCGACTCCGTGGTCATCAACCCCCACAAGTGGCTTTTCACCCCGATGGACTGCAGCGTCCTCTACTGCCGGCGGCCGGACGTGCTGAAGAACGCCTTCAGCCTGGTGCCTGACTACCTCACCACCAGCGAGGGAGATCAGGTGCGCAACCTGATGGACTATGGGACCAGTCTGGGCCGGCGCTTCCGAGGACTGAAGCTGTGGTTCGTGCTCCGGGCGTTCGGCCTGGAGGGAGCCGGCCGGGTCATCGCCTCCCACCTCGACCTGGCGAAGCAGCTCGAGGCCTGGGTGCAGGTCGACGCGGACTTCGAGCTGCTGGCGCCTGTGCCCTTCAGCACCGTCTGCTTCGCCCACCGGGAGGGGGATGCCCGAACCGAGGCGATAGTTGAGGCAGTCAACCGCGACGCCACAGTCTTCGTCTCCCACACCAGGGTGAGGGACCGCTACGCGATCCGGATCTCGATCGGCAACCTGGCGACCAGCCTGGATGATGTTCGACTGGCCTGGCAAAAGGTGCGCGCCGCGGCGGACTGATTCAGAGCTGGAGGAATTCGCCCCTCTCGCGCAGCCGGGCCAGATCTGAGCAGTCGGCCCGGAGGTCGGCTGAGCGGTCGGCGGCGTGCTCAGCCAGGTACTGCTCCACCTCGCGGGATCTGGCCTCGCCAGACCTCTCCACCCAGATCCGGTAGTCGTAGCTGGAGGCGAGCTGCCGGCGGCAGGCACCCAAACCTTCCACCAGCACCATGCCCCCCGCCGCCAGCACCTGGCGACGGCCCCAGGCATCCTCATACTCGGCGGCAGAACCGCGCACGAGTTGGAGCAGCACCCGGCTCCGGAGGCGGCGCCAGTCCACCGAGCCCTCCTCTCCTTCGGCGACGAATTGAGACAGAGGGACAACCTTTAGATGCGAATCATTCTCACTCAGCGCTTGCGCCAGCTGCGGCCGGCCGCCCTCGTCGGTGCCGTCCAAGCCGACCAGCAGGGTCAGACGACGCCGCGGCCGTGCGTGCAGCCGGGCCAGCAGATCGCGCACCCTGTCCACTCGCACGGTCAATTCTTGCGAACTGGGGGCCCGGGGCCTCGCTCTTGACCAAGTGGCTTAGATTGGCGCGATGCCCACTGCAGTCCATGCCGAGGCCCTGCTCGACCCAGAGACAGGGAAAACCGTCAGGTCGGCCACAGTGCTCATCGAGGACTGTCGGGTTGTCGCGGCGGGGCGCCGGAAGGAGGTGAAGGTACCGCGCGACGCGGTGGTGGTGGACGCCGAAGGCCTCACTGTGCTCCCGGGCCTGATCGACTGCCACGTGCACCTCTGCTTCCCCGGCAGCGGACTTGACCTCGGTGAGCGCCTGGCCGCGCCGGCCAGCCTGGTCGTCCTGCAGGCAGTAGAGTCCTGCCGGAAGACGCTCAACGCAGGCTTCACCACCGTCCGTGACGCCGGCGGTACACCCAACGGTGTCCGGCTGGCCGTCGAACGCGGCCTTTTCCCCGGGCCCCGAATGGTGCTTGCGATCCAGATCCTGAGCCAGACGGGCGGCCACGCTGACAACCACTTTCCCTGCGGGATCACTGTCAACTGGAACCCGACGCCCGATCTTCCACCGCCTGTGGTCGACGGCGTGGAGCCGATGCGCCAGCGCGTCCGCCACCTGATCCGCGAGGGCGCCGACTGGATCAAGCTCTGCACGTCTGGTGGCGTGCTCTCACCCGGCGACTCGCCGCACCACGCGACCTTCTCCCCCGAGGAGATCACCGCGGCTGTCACCGAGGCAGCAACGCAGGGACGGCGCGTCATGGCTCACGCCCAGGCCGCCGCCGGCATCAAGAACGCGCTTCGCGCCGGCGTGGCCACTATCGAGCACGGCATCTGGATCGACGATGAGGCGCTGCAGCTCTTCAGCGCCGGAGGTAACGCATTGGTGCCGACACTGGTGGCGCCGCGCTGGGTGATCCGCCACGCCGAGGCGGGCCGCATGCCGGCCTGGGCGGCAGCCAAAGCGCGGGACGTGGGGGCCGATCACGACGCCAGCATCAGGCGTGCGATCGAGGCCGGGGTGGAGATAGCCTTTGGCACCGACACCGGGGTCGGTCTGCAGGGCAGCATGGGTGAGGAGTTCCTGCTCCTCCGCCAGCTCGGCCTGCCCAGCGATGACTGCCTGCGCACCGCCACCACAGTGGCCGCGAGGGTGCTGCGCCTCGAGGGCCAGGTGGGGACGCTGAGGGTCGGCGCTTACGGTGATTTGATAGGCGTACCGGGCGACCCCCTCCAACACCTGGAGCTGCTGGCGGATCCGGCCCACGTGCATCTGGTGGTGAAGGGCGGCGACTTGGTGAAGGCGCGGCCTGCCTAGCGTAGTGGGGGCTAGGACGCTTTCCGCGCCGGGCCACCTTGGCCTCTTGCTTCAACCGCTGCTGAAGCAAGCCCAGCACCGCCGCCTCCTCCGGCTGCAGACGGCTGAGCTTTGATTTCAGCTCGGCTTGCGCCCGGCCCTGCAGCGTTTCCAGCATCGAGCCGTCGAGAGGGGGAAGGTATCGCCGGCCGTTCTCCTGCCGTTCGCGGCCGAATCCCCTGATCGCTGTCGGCGACGTAGAGCAGCCCCGCCTCTCGGGCCGTCGCGATCGCCTCTGTGTGGGACGCCTCGCCTGCCGTCTTAGCCACTTCCAGCGCCGATAGCTAACAGTCGCCCTGGCAAGCTTTGGGCACAGAAGCGGACTGGTAGCCTGACAGCGACTCACTCAACATTGGCCCACTGTAAAAGGAGCCTTCATGTCCCGAACCGTCAGAGACGTCATGACCGAAAAGCCGCTGGCTCTGCAGGCCGGCACCACGCTCGTCGAAGCGGCGCAGGCCATGCGCAACCACGACGTCGGCAATGTGCTGCTGCTGGACAACGACACGGTGGTCGGGATCGTCACCGATCGCGACATAGTGATACGCGCGGTGGCGGAGGGGCAAGACCCGGGACAGACGGTGCTGGCTCAGATCAGCAGCCGCGACCTCACCTCCCTCAAAGTCGACCAACCCGTCGAGGAAGCCGTGAAGCTGATGGAGGAACGGGCAGTGCGCCGCCTGCCGGTGCTGGACGAGGCCGGCCGGCCGCTGGGCATCGTCTCGCTCGGGGATCTCGCACTGGAAAGAGACCCCAGGTCAGCTCTGGGCCAGATCAGCGAAGCCGAGCCC
>JALZAW010000197.1 GCA_030948155.1 Candidatus Dormiibacterota bacterium
CCACTGAGCATGCCAACTGAAAGGTGGGCTGTGCTTCGCCACTTGGGCCAAGCGTCCAGTCGATGCTCGGCGGCGCAGTTCCTCAAACAGCCTGGTTTGCCTCCTCTGCCATCGTTCGCCGCCGGCTTCTGTGCGGGGAGACCGCGTCCAGGTCGAGACCGAGCTCCGCTGGCAAGCTGAAGCATGATTGCGGCCTAACGAGTCCCCAGCCCGATGCAGAGCAGGCAAGCCAACGACTTGGCAAGCGGCACTCAAGCGCGGCGTTCGCCAATCTCTCTAGCAAGCGACCGACTGGCCCTCTGCCGAGGCGAGGTAGTCTAATGAAACTTGGAGCTGGCGAGCAATCCTCGCTGCTCTGGATCTGCTCGGGCAGGATCGCGATCGCTATCAGGGCGCTCAGAGCAGCCAGGGATCGCTGGGTCGGCCGCCTCAAGGCGACCTCGTTGGAAGGAGTTCACGCTGGCTGGTCCCTGAGTGGTCGACGAGCCGCCCAGAGCGCTGGGAGGTCCGACTCTGACAGTCGTCTCTAGACGCGAGCGGCCACAGCCGGTGACAGTCCCGGGTGCGGCCCTCCGAGGTCAACAGGCGCGGCGGGCCACAGAGAGATCAGTCACTCGGTAAAAGAGAGCGCCTGCGGATGCGGCCGAACCAGCTGCCAGAGCTCCGAACGCAAGACTCTCAGACCGTTATCTGGATCCAGCAAACGATATTTGTGTGTTCTTGCGTCTGTGGACCGCGAAACCGGGACAATATGCCTAGGCCGTTTGGGACATACGCGCCGGCGAACTGGATAGATCCAGGATAGTATCTGATTAGATAGCTAAGGCTTTGGCTGGACTCAGAGACCACGCCAGGCTTGGCATTGACTGACAGTTGTTGCGGCGGCGAGGAAAGGCTGCGTTTTGTGAGGGCGCCTTCGGTTACGGATAGCTGAGGTCGCCACTCGGAAAGCTGCATCGCGGTGGGCGTAGTGTTCGTCCCCTCTAGTTGGGGTTTCGAACACAGTGAGAGAGAGAGGAAGGGATTCATGGTTCGGACTCGTGTTGCACGCGGGCCCGCTCAGGCTAGTTCTTCTGCGCCTGGTTACTCGAATGGACAAGTTTGGTTCACGCCGAATCAGAATCCTGACGCCAACGGAGAACGCACCCGCCAAATTCAAGTAAGGCCGGATACCTCCCAGATGAGCCTCGCTACCAACGCTGTGGATACGCGGAGAGTGATTCCCGGGCCTGTGCTTGCAGAGCCGCCCTCTGCGGGAAACGAGAAAGGACCTGGCCAGAGCGTTGAGACGGCGGTCAACCCCGCCACCGAGCGAGCGGGAGGCTGCACAGAGCTCGCGGGACGCAGAACAGAGTTCACGGTTGTGACGGCGCTACTATCCAACCTCAATGCCGGGCCGGAGGCGCTGGTGATCGAGGGGGAGCAAGGTATCGGCAAAACCACCTTCCTGCTCGACGTACTCCGATGGGCGCGCGAGATGGAGCGCCATATCATGGTGGCGAGACCGTCCAACGCCGAGATGGTGCTGCCGTTCGCTGGGCTCGGCGACCTTTTGGATGAGATCAGCGACTGTCAGTTGGACAGGCTCCCGCGGCCGCAACGGCGCGCCCTAGACGCCGTCCTCCTTCGTGGAGAGTCGGTGAGCGCCGAACTCGACATTCGGGCTGCTTCGCTTGCCTTCTTAGGGATCCTGCGAGAGGTCTCGGAGCAGAGCCACGTCGTGCTCGGAATCGACGACGCGCACTGGCTAGACTCTCCGACCGCTGAAGCGATCAGCTTTGCCCTGCGCCGACTGGGCGGCCACCGGGTCACTCTGGTGGCGACCTGTCGTGGTGACGCTACAGACCTTGCCCTCTTCCGGGGCATGCGTGATGTCCCGCTGGGTCGCCTACCCCTGCAGCCACTGCCGGAGGAGAGTCTTGGCGAGCTCGTTCGCTCTCGCTTGGCGGTCAGCATCGCACGTCCGATGCTTCTCGAGATTCACCGCATGTGTCGCGGCAATCCCGGGGCGGGCTTGGAGGTGGCGCGGGCCGTGGTACGCAATGAGATTGCGCGACAGCCGGGTGAACCTCTCGCTCCCCCCGCCAGCCTCAGTCAGGGCGTGCGCCGACAGCTGGCGCCCCTCTCCCAAAATGCGAGAGAGGCATTGCTCGTCGCCGCCTCTTTGGACGAGCCAACCCCCTCATTGGTTGAGACCGCTCTCGGTGAGGGGGCCGGCACTGACGTCGAAGAGGCAGTCAAATCGGGTTTCCTCCAGGTTGGCCACGAAAGGATCGTCTTCCCAAGGCCATTGGTGCCGTCAGTTGTGTATCACGAGGCTAGCCCACGCCACCGTCGTGAGGTTCACCGCGTCCTTGCCGAAGTCGTCACTGACCCCGCGCGGCGAGCGCGCCACCTCGGACTAGCTAGGGAGGAGCCGGATTCCGAGGTGGCGGCGCTACTTGAACGCACGGCAGCCGAGGCCGCGGCTGGTGGATCGACCGACATCGCCGCTGATCTCGCAGACCTGGCCGTCCGCTTGACTCCAGACGGGGAGGTGAAGGACAAGACCAAGCGAAACCTTGACGCCGCCAGTCATCACGCAAAGATCGGTGAAATAGACATTGCCGCACAGATGCTGCAAGCGATATGCGAGTCGGTCGAACCAGGCCCGCAGCGTTCAGAGGTCCTGTGCCGCCTGGCGGAGCTCATGTTGATACGGGACGGCCCGCAGATAGCCTTGGAACTGATCGACCGACTAGCCCTCGAAGGCCCACCGGGTGGAAGGCCCACTTGCGTCATCCAACGGCAGCAAGCGGCCGCTAGATTCCTGTCTGGGGATCTTGTCGGGGCCTCCGAAAGCATCGATCAGGCAGTGGAGTCATCGCTGAAGGTTGCGGATGTTAGCGTCAAGGCCCACGTGTCGGCTACCGCAGCCGCGGTTACCTTCTCGCTGGGTGATCCCAGCTACCGCGCCCATCTGGAGCACGCCGCTCAGCTTGCCTCCGATGCTGAGGCGGTCGATGCGCAGCTTTGGGCGGGGAGCGCCAAAGCTCATATCGCGAGCTTTCAAGACGACCTCCCGAAAGCGCAAGCTGTGGTGCAGGCTGCACGGGATCGGACGCAAGCGGCACATGACGATCCGCGCTTCAGCCTCTTCACCGGCCGTCTCGCAGAGATATCGATATGGCTTGGGGATTGGGAAGGTGCCGAGACGTTGGCGGCGGAGGCAATGCAGGGCGCCACGAGCGCTTGCGCCGATGCTCTTCAGAGCTTTCTCATGTACACCTGTGCCCTCGTAGACGCCCACCGGGGCCGCGTCGAACGCGCCAGGCATCTTGCGGCTCAGGGCCAGAAGGCTGCCGCGCATGCCGGCCTCGCTCCCTGGGTGGCGCTTAACGCTGGAGTGCAGGGCTATCTCGAACTTGTCCTCGGAAATCCGGACTCCGCCACAGACCACTTTCGCCCTTTGCTGAACTGTCACCTGCTTCCGGGTTCTGAGGCCGGCCTTCTGCGCCTGGTGCCTGACGCCGTCGAGGTGCTGAGCGCCAGCGGCGACTTGATGCGAGCCGAGCAGTTGGTGAGCGGGCTGGAGGAGGCGGGCCGGGTTGTGGGGGCTAGCTGGCCTTCTGCCTCGGCGGCACGATGTCATGCCCTAATAGCCGCCGCCAAGGGTGATCTTTTGAAAGCGACGCAATGCGCCACCTCGGCGATAGAGCGTGAGCGGCAGCTACCAGCGCCTCGCCCGCTCGAGTTGGGTCGGCACTTGCTCGTATACGGAACCATCGTCCGCCGACGCAAGCAGCGTCGTAAGGCGGCTGCCGCCCTTGCAGAGGCTCGGTCATACTTCGAGACAATGGGGGCGACACTCTGGCTCTCGCGGGCGGAAGTCGACGCCGAGCGACTGGGCAGCCGTGTGCGCGCGGGACATCATTTGACCAACACGCAGCAGCGGGTAGCGGACCTTGTAAGCCAAGGACTCACAAACGCGCAGATCTCGCGAGCACTCTTCATCAGCATTAACACTGTGGAGGACAACCTCAAATCGATCTATCGAAAGCTTGACGTCCACTCTCGATCTGCGCTCACCTACCGATTGGTCCGAGGCGGCGGCGAGCCGGAGGGGAACGGATTGTCTGGGAGGCACATGCCCCTAGAACGACAGGCAGGCTAGCTTAGGACGGAACGGCAACCATCATAGCAACGAGAGTCGGTGCGGCAACACGGCCCGGGACCTCCCTTTTTCTGAGAAGGAAGGCGGTTGTCCGGATCCGGCAGCATCGCAGCTGCTCAGGTGGCGACGGATTAACGCAGGCCATGGGGGCTTGCCAGTCGCCACCCCTCAGCGTTAACTCATTACCGGCCCAGGAGATGAGGATCTGGCCATTGCCCTACAGCCCTCGACTATGGCACCGGAGCCTGACTGGGGCTCGGGGCGGGCAGCGGACTGGGACCAGGTATGGCCGGTTGAGTCGATGGAGCCGAAGGGCTTGGGGCAGGGAGAACCGGGGCTGTAGGTGTCGGTTGAGATGTAGGAATTGTTGCGGGGGGGACGGCGGATACCGGGGATGCCGCGGGTGCCAAAGAGGTGGTCAAGCCAGCTGTGGCGCCGCCCGTAGGCAGGGGCGCGGAGGACGCCAGTGGTCCGCTCGCGCCACCGACTGAACTGGGCGTAGAGCCGGCCGGCCGCGTTGCGCCCGTCGCTGACGCCGGCGCCGACTGTCTATGCCCGGACTCTCGGCGACCGGCGGTCGCACCACTGCTGGCTACGCCTTCGGCCTGGGCGGTGCCATCGCTGGTGATCGGGCTCGCCACTCCCGGGATGCCTCGCTGCGGCCAGTCCCGGACCTGCTCGACAAACGTCTTGAGCGTTTTCAATCTCGGCGTGCGTCCTGGAGCAATGCTGAGGATCCCGACCGCCAGGACGACCGCGAGGACTAGCGCGACGACCGTGGCGACCACTGTCATTCGATTAACCCGCCGCCACCGCCCGCCGCTCAAGTCTTCGAAGACAATCATTGTCCTAGGGGCGTGCGCGCCCGTGCCAGACGAAATGACCCTTACCTCCTTTCTCTACACGCGACCGCCAGACGGCGGCCGCTCTTCTCCTTTGCCGGCCCCCCAGGAAGGTTCCCCACGCCAGCGACTTACACACCCTCACAGAAAGCAACCCGCGAGGCCGGCCAATCACCCATTCACTAATTGCTCTGGCACGGAAATTCGATGATGTATTTACGCCGCCCCCAGCAACTGCCCGTGGTCCTTGGAATCGAGGCGTTGGAGAAGCTTGGCGAGGTCGGCTCGGGTGAACTTCCACTCGAATGGTCGAGCCATAACCTGGTAGTAGGCCTGGAAGGCGAGGATGTTGGCGGCGAGGTCGTCTAGGGAGGTGGCATCCGCCGGTGTGAGGACCTTGCGCTGGAGGAT
>JALZAW010000198.1 GCA_030948155.1 Candidatus Dormiibacterota bacterium
CGCTCAGGCGCTCCATGTGGAGCTATGGTAGCCGCGCTGTCTCTCCCGGGCAGCGAGCGCAAACCTCGATAAGAGCGGATCATGAAAGAGTGGAGCGCACGCAAGCAGCCGAACGATCCCGCATAGCCGATCTGGCATTGGCTCCGGCCGGCGAGCAGCGGATCGAATGGGTGGCCAGGCATTCTCCAGTGCTGAACCGGTTGGCTCGAGCTCGCTGGAGCGACGGTGCGCTCACTGGCAAGCAGATTGCTCTGGTCGTCCACCTGGAGGCCAAGACCGCTTACCTGGCGACCCTCCTGGCGGAGGCAGGGGCGGGGGTGGTCGTCGCGGGCAGCAACCCGGGCTCGACCCAGGACTCGGTGGCGGCGGCCCTGGTCCGGCGGGGGATCGAGGTCCATGGCGTCCACGACGCCGAGCCAGACGCCTTCGAGTCCGATCTGATGGCGGTTGCCGACACGCGACCCGGGCTCATCATCGACGACGGCGCGGAGCTCACTACGCGTTTGGTCAAGCATCGATCCGACCTGGTCCGCGGATTGCGCGGGGTGACGGAGCAGACGACCACCGGCGTGCACCGCCTGCGTGCTTTGGCGGCCGCAGGCCGGCTCAGCTTCCCAGCTATCGCCGCCAACGACGCCCTCTGCAAGCACCTGTTCGACAACCGCTACGGGACCGGCCAGTCGACCCTGACCGCCGTCCTGCGCCTCACCAACCGCAGCGCCGCGGGGAAGGAGTTCTGCATAGTCGGCTACGGCTGGGTGGGCAAGGGATTGGCCCGCTACGCAGCAGGTCTGGGTGGCCGGGTGACAGTGGTGGAGGTCGATCCGATCCCCGCCCTGGAGGCACACATGGACGGTCATCGGGTGGCGCGGCTCGCAGACGCTCTGCCTGACGCCGACGTCGTGATCACCGCCACCGGCGGGGTGGAGGCACTGGGCCGGGAGCATTGGGCGCTGCTTCGAGACGATGTCCTGCTCGCCAACGCCGGCCATCACGACCGTGAGATCGACGTGGCGACCCTCGACGCAGTCGCCGATCGGGTGGAGGACGTCAGGCCCGGCGTTCGCCGTTACAGACTGGCCAGCGGGGTCCGCTGCTATCTGCTCGCCGAAGGACGGCTGGTCAACATAGCCGGCGCTGATGGACACCCGGTCGAGATCATGGACCTGTCGTTCGCTGTCCAGGCGCTGGCCGTGCACCACCTTGCCTCGACCAGGCTGGAGCCCGGTCTCCACAGGCTGCCGGCCGAGCTCGACAGCGAGATCGCCCGGACCAAGTTGGAGGCTCTGGGCATCAGGCTCGACGAGCTCACGCCTTCTCAGCGCGCCTTCTTTGAGCAGTGGCAGGCGTGAGCCGGCACAGCCTGCGGTCAGTGGTCAAGGATCCCCGCCTCGCGCCGGCGGGCGGTCGCAAGCTCGACCTGGCGGGCAGCTGGTCGCCTGTTTTGAACCGCGTCCGCCAACGACTGCTGGCGGAGGGCAGCGTTCGGGACCGTCGGGTCGGGATCATCCTGCCGGTTGAGCCCAAGACGGCCTACCTGGCCGTGATGCTGGCCGGAGCCGGCGCCCAGGTCGCCCTGGCCGCCCCCGGAGCGCTCACGCAGGATGACGTCGCCGCCGGCTTGGCAGAGCGTGGGGTCCAAGTGTTTGCCCGCAGCGACTCCACCCCTGAGCAGGAGGTCGAGTTTTATGCGGAGGTGCTGGGTCGCCGGCCGGAGGTACTGATCGACGACCGGGCAGCGCTTATTCGCATGGCCCACACGACTCACCCCGACGCGCTCCAGGACCTGATCGGCGCCTCGGAGGAGACCACCACAGGCGTCGTCACGCTGCGGGCGATGGCCCAAGCGGGAGCGCTTCGAATTCCCTGCATCGCCGCCAACGACGCCAGGTGCAAGCACCTCTTCGACAACCGCTACGGGACCGGGCAGTCGACCATCACAGCCGTGCTGGATTCGACCAACCTGCTCCTCGCGGGCAAGCTTCTGCTGGTCATCGGCTATTCCTGGGTGGGCAAGGGAATCGCCGCCCGTGCCCGCGGCATGGGCGCCAAGGTGACAGTCAGCGAGGTGGACCCGATAGCCGCGCTCGAGGCCGTGCACGACGGTTTCCGAGTCGCGCCGGTCAGGCAGGCATGTGAGGCGGCGCAGATCGTCATGACGGCTACCGGCGTGCCCAACGCCCTCCCCCTGGACGCCATCGATCGCCTGCCCGATGGGGCGCTGCTGGCTAACGCCGGCGCGGTTGACGATGAGTTCGACATGCTCAGCCTGCGGGCGCGAGCGCAACGGGCGCGGGTGGTGCGCCGGAACGTGGAGGAGTTCCGCCTGGCAGAGGGCCGGTCGGTGTTTGTCATCGGCGACGGCAAGGTGGTCAACCTCTCGGCCGGCGAGGGCCATCCGGTGGAGATCATGGACCTGACGTTTTCCGTGCAGGCCCTATCGGCT
The DNA here is from genome assembly GCA_030948155.1 of Candidatus Dormiibacterota bacterium. Lineage (GTDB taxonomy): Bacteria > Chloroflexota > Dormibacteria > Dormibacterales > Dormibacteraceae > Dormiibacter. The sequence continues at coordinate 2,447 of JALZAW010000198.1, forward strand.
CGTCACCTGCTGCTCCACGGCGAGCAGATGGAGCCTGCCGTTCACTTGCCGCCGACCGAGATCGACGAATGGGTGGCGCGGCAAAAGCTGGAAAGCCTGAACGTGAGCATCGATCACCTGACCCGGGAGCAGGAGCGCTTCTTCAGCGACTGGGAGGGTCACGCGTAGTGTCCCGCGCAGGAGACTAGCGTGCCGGTTCGTTACCGAGCCGACGCCGTCGTCACCTGCGATCAAGAGTTCACTGTCCACCAGCCCGGCGTGGTCGACGTGGAGAGCGACCGGATCACCTGGGTGGGCGACGCCGCTGACGCGCCCCCGGCCTCCGGCGCTGAGTTCCGGTTGGCGGGGCTCCTCATGCCGGGACTTGTCAACGTGCACTGTCACTCACCGATGACCCTGTTTCGCGGCGTTGCGGAGGACGTGCCGCTCCAAGTCTTTCTGCGCGAACGGCTCTGGCCCCGGGAGGGCCGCCTGGGAAGGGATGACGTCTACTGGGGCATGACGCTGGCCTGTGCCGAGCTCTTGCGGGCAGGGGTCACCACCAGCTGCGAGATGTACATGCTGGAGGAGGCGATCCTAGCGGCGGTCCTCGACGCTGGAACGCGCTGTGTCCTCACACCCGCGGTCTTCGAGATGCCTTCGTGGCCTCGTTTCCCGAGCTGGCGCCAGCGGCTGGCCGATGTTCTCGCCTTCCGCGCCGAACACGCAGCGGCGCACGACCGCGTCGAGGTGGGTGTTGCCGCGCACTCGGCCTATGCCCTTCCCCTGGAAGGCCTGACAGCCGTGGCCCGGGCGGCCCAGGAAGTGGGCGCGCTTCTTCACGTCCACGTGGCGGAAACCCGAGACGAGGCGCAGGCGCTCGAGCGCCAGCACGGGAAGACAGTGCCCGCCCTTCTCGCCGGGCGGGGCTGCTTTGATGGCCGGGTGCTGGCCGCGCACAGCGTTTGGCTCTCCGACGCCGATCTCCAACTGTTCGCCGAGCACGATGTGGCGGTGGCCCACTGTCCCCAGAGCAACGCGAAGCTCGGCGCGGGGGTCGCGCGTCTGACCGACATGCTGCGCTTGAACCTGCGCGTGGGTCTCGGGACGGATGGTCCTGCCTCCAACAACGACCTGGACCTCTGGGAGGAGATGCGGCTGGCACCGCTCCTCGCCCGGCTCAAGACCGGCGAGGCGCAGGCTCTGAACGCACCGGACGCGCTCCGCCTGGCAACCAGAGGGGGCGCTGCCGCGCTGGGGCGCGACGACATCGGAAGTCTCGAGCCGGGCCGGCTGGCGGACATGGTTCTCCTGCGCCTCGACGACCCCACTTTCGTGCCGCTGGTGGAGCCTGGAAATATCTGCTCTCACCTGCTCTGGTCGGCATCAAGCCGGCTTATCACCGACGTGTGGGTGGCGGGTCAGCCGGTGGTGGCCAAGGGTGAGTGTTTGACAGTCGACAGGGAGAGGGCGCAACGCGAGGTCCAGTTGCGGGCGGTCCGCCTGGCAGGCTGAACCAACGAAAGGCTCGTCCCTTTCCCAGCGTTGTCAGCCGAGGTGTCACGATCGACGGCGCTGAGCTGGTGAAGTTCGTGCGGCAGCACGGCCTGGCGGTGGTCGCCACCCGCGGGCCGGATGGAGCACCGGAGGCGGCGCTGGTCGGAGTGGCGGCCACCGACCAGCGGGAGATCGTCTTCGACACCACCATCCGCTCTCGGAAGTACCGCAACATTCTGGCGTACTCGCGGGTCGCGCTCGTGATCGGCTGGGAGGACGAGGTCACTGTTCAGTGCGAGGGCGTCGCCGACATCCTGATCGGCGCCGATCGCGATAGGTGCCTGCGGGCCTACTTGGAGCAATACCCTGACGGCCGGCAGCGAGCCCAGGACCCCGACATCGCGCACGTTCGCGTCCGGCCCGGCTGGGTCCGTCACAGCGACTACCGGCCCGGCTCGTTCGGCATCCACGAAACCCGCCTCGACAGCTAGTGAACCAGCAGGAACGGCAGCCGCCTCCGGCAGCCGGCCTATCTCAGGCTTGCTGCGCCGTCAGTGTTGCCCTAGACTTCACTCGCGCCGCGCGCAGGGCGCCCAATTCTTGAGGAGGAAAACTTGGTTTCGATGAGAGCGTTTCGGGCGTGGATGGTTGGGGTGATGGCCGTCGCGCTCGTCGCCACCGCCTGCGGCGGCAGCTCCAGCAGCAGCGGGACCGGGAGCGGCTGCTCCAAGACCTTCAAGATCGGCTTGGTCACTGACGTCGGCAAGCTGACCGACAAGTCGTTCAACGCCGCCTCCTGGCAGGGCGTGCAGCAGGCAGCCTCCGACAAGAGCCTCTGCGTCGCCGCCAAGTACATCGAGTCCAACCAGCCCACCGACTACAGGAAGAACATGGAAACGTTCGTCGACCAGAGCTACGACATGATTGTGGCGGTCGGCTTCCTGATGGCCGACGACACCCTGGCCGAAGCCAAGGCACATCCCAACGTCAAGTTCACCATCGTCGACAACGCCTACGACTCCGCCCCGAGCAACCTGGTGGGGCTGGTCTTCAAAGAGGACCAGGCGGGCTACCTGATCGGCGCTCTGGCCGGGCTCATGACCAAGACCAACACAGTCGGCCAGGTGGTGGGCCTCAAGATCCCGCCTGTGCAGCGGTATGCCGACGGCTACCTCGCCGGGGTCAAGTCCACCAACCCGAACGCCAAGGTGCTGACCGTCTACCAGGGACCTGGTGACGGCGCCCCCTTCAACAACCCGGCCTGGGGCCAGGCGCGGGCGAACGACGAGATCAACCAGGGGGCCGACATCATCTTCGGCGGCGGCGGCAACACTGGCAACGGGGCCCTGATCGGTACGCTCCAGAAGGGCAAGACGTGCATAGGTGTCGACGTGGACCAGTACCTGAGCTATCCAGACGCCGCCAAGTGCCTGCTGACGTCGGCCGAAAAGCACCTCTCGGTAGCTGTCAAGAC
>JALZAW010000199.1 GCA_030948155.1 Candidatus Dormiibacterota bacterium
ACCACGGCCAGGTCTTCACGGACGACCTGGCGCCGGTCGAGCGGCTGATCGACCAGATCATCCTCGGCTATGCCAGCGGCAAGAGGTGAGGCTCCGCTCGTCGCTGCTGCTGCTGGGTCTTCTCTTACTGGTCGCCTGCACCGGCGCCGGTACCTCCTCGCAGCCCAGCGCCAGCCCGCACGCCAGCCCCAGTCCCAGTCAGACGTCAGTGCCCACTGTCCGGCCGACCGCAACGCCGTCGCCGGCGCTGAAGGATCCCGGACCCCTGAACCTGCGCTGGCAGCAGGTGGCGGGGGGGCTGGTGGCGCCCTGGGAGTTGGTCTTCCTGCCCGATGGACGGGCGCTCATAAGTGAGCGGCCGGGCCGCATCCGGCTGCTGGACAGCGCGGGTCTGAAGAGCGACCCGCTGCTCAGCTTGAGGGTTTCGCCGGTAGGCGAGAGCGGTCTGCTCGGGATGGCCCTGCATCCGCAATATCCGAGCTCGCCCTACCTCTACGTCTACTACACGTACCGGAGCGATCAGGGCCCGACCAACAAGGTGGTCCGCTTCACTGTGCAGGACTCCGGCGGCGCGGGTCTGACGCTCACTGCCGAACAGGTCATCCTGGACGGGATCGCGGGCGACGGCGGCTGCTGCCACTTCGGCGGCCGGATCAAATTCGGTCCGGATGGCTACCTCTACGTCACGACTGGTGAGGCCTACCACCCGCAGCGCTCACCGGACCTGAAGTCGCTGAACGGCAAGATCCTGCGCATCACCGACTCAGGCCAACCGCCGGCCGGTAATCCCATCCCTGGCAGCCCCGTCTACGCCTCCGGTTTCCGCAATCCCCAGGGCCTCGCCTGGGATTCGGGGCAGCGTCTCTACGTCTCTGACAACGGCCCCACGGGCGAGTTCGGTTTCTGCTGCCACGATGAGGTGAACCTCATCCAGCCCGGCGGCTACTACGGCTGGCCTGCCTACGCTGGCAACTCCAGCACCGGCCAGGCCGGCGGCAGCAACCCGATTCCGCCGATTTTGGAGAGCGGGTCCGACGTGGCCTGGGCGCCCTCAGGCGCCACCTTCTACACGCCCAGCGCCGATGAGCGACCCACGCTGCTGGTCGCCACGCTCAAGGGCACCGCCCTGCGCCGTGTCTTCCTGGACCCGGCCCAGCCTGACAAAGTGCTCAAGACCGAAACGCTGCTGAGCGACCACGGCCGGCTCCGGGACGCCGTCGCCAACCCGGCCGACCACTGCCTCTACGTTTTGACCAGCAACCGGGACAACCGCGGCAGCCCCCAAGCCGGTGACGACCAGGTGCTGAAGGGCTGCCCCGTCTAACCTGTCTAACCCAGTGTGCGCTCGGCCGGGAGGCAGAGCAGGCGAACCTGCCCGCGCGCCACGAGGCGGCCTTCCTCATCCTTGAGCTCGACAGCCCAGACCTGGGTGGTGCGACCGCGGGTGACCGGGATCGCACGCGCGCTGAGAGTGCCCTCTGAGACGGCTCGGATGAAGCTTGTGTGATTGTCCAGCCCCACCACCCGCTGGCCCCGGGGGTGAGCGACGGCCGCCGCGCCGACCGAGGCCAGCGTCTCCACCACGCCACAGTGCACACCGCCATGGACGATGCCGTAGCCCTGATGGTGCTTGGCACTCAGATCCAGCCGGGCAATGACCTCGTCGGGGCCCGCTGACAGGATGTGAAGGCCCATCTCACTAACCCAACCGCTCGCTTCGATGTGAGCGCGTAGTTCCGGGTCGAGCATCGCTGCAACATAGAGGAAGGCCGGGCCTCTCATGAGACCCGGCCTTCTCAACTACCACATGCTCGCGGAGCTTCCCACCTCCGACTCTGGGAGCCGGGGAAGGATTTCGGCAGCGTCTAGAGGTTCCCCTCCGACACTCCCAGCGGGCAAACGAGGCGGTTGGCTCCACGACTAGGTTGATCCAACTTTTGCCTCACCTCCTTGGCCTTGCGGCGGTGAATTACGAGCCGCTGCCCTCGGCGAGCGTCCCGCTCGGTCAGTATAGACTCCAAGCTCGATGCCGCCCCCGCGCCGATCTGCCATGTGGGCGGTTCGTGCCGGCTCTCAGGCCTGCCCGAGGTCGCTCAGGTGAGCCGAACGGCACCACGACCCGACCGGCGACAAGCCGGCTCAGCGGGGCCGGCGAAGAGGCGAGCGGCCACTGCCGGCAGCCTCCGGAAGCGATTGGTGGCCAAGTCCGACGGTCGCTACCTCATCCTCTACGAGCGGACTTGAGCCGGCTACACTGGCACCCGCTCCAGGGCGAGTGGGTGACCGAAGCGCCCTGGCGGCAGGACCGCACGCATCACCCTCCCGCCGAGTTCTGCCCGCTCTGCCCGACGCGGCCCGGCCGCCCGGAGACGGAGATTCCCTTTCCCGATTACCACATAGCCGTCTTCGAGAACCGCTTTCCCTCCTATACGGGGAAAGCAGGGCGCTGCGAAGTGGTTTGCTACACGGCCGAGCACCAATCGTCGCTTGGCCAGCAGCCGGTGGACCGCATTCGGGAGCTGATCGAGGTCTGGATCGACCGCACCGTGGAGCTGGCTCGGCTGCCCAACGTCCGCTATGTCTACGTCTTTGAGAACCGCGGTGACGAGATTGGGGTCACGCTGCCCCATCCCCATGGCCAGATCTACGCCTATCCCTTCCTACCGCCGATGCTGGCCAGAGAGTGCAGCGCCTTCGCCCAGCATCACCGCCGCACAGGCCACTGCCTCTACTGCGACCTGCTTGCCCACGAGGGTGAGGAGCGGCTGGTGGCGCGTCAGAGCCGCTGGCGAGCCTTTGTGCCGGCTTTCAACCGCTGGCCCTATGAGGTGCATATCGCGCCTCACGACCATCTGACCTCACTGAGCGATCTCGATTTGAGGCAGCAGACCGATCTCGGCCAGGTGCTAAAGGAAGTGGTGCAGCGCTACGACCGTCTCTTCCAGAGGCCCATGCCCTACGTCATGGCTGTGCATCAGCGGCCGCCCGGCCGCGGCAACCGCCACTTCCACCTGCACTTCGAGTTCTACCCGGCGCTTCGCTCGGCCGACAAGCTCAAGTACCCGGCCGGCTCCGAGCTGGGCGCGGGTGCCTGGATCCTGGATAAGCGCGCCGAAGACTCCGCGGCGGAGCTGCGCAGTGTCTGACACACGGTGGACAGGACGGGCGCCCGGTCGTGTGAACCTGATCGGTGAGCACGTGGACTACCTGGGCGGGCAGGTGCTGCCCTGCGCCATCGATCGCTTTCTGACAGTACGCGGCCGGCGCGGTGAGCGCTGGACAGTGAGCAGCCCGGTGAGGGGCGCCCTGCCCTACGCCGAAGCGCTGGGCGAGGAGCTGGACTGCCCGCCGCAGCAGCTGGAGGTGGAATCGACGGTTCCCCCTCAAGCGGGGGTCAGCTCGTCGGCAGCGCTCCTGGTGGCGATCACCGCAGGCATCCGGCCCGAGTGGTCGGGCGAGAAGGCGGCAGTAGCCTGCCAGCGAGCGGAGCAGAGGGCGACGGGCGTCCAGGTGGGCGTCATGGACCAATTCGCCAGCGCGCTGGGACGCCGGGGCCATGCGCTGCTGCTCGACTGCGCAACCCTCGCCTACAGCCTTGTGCCGTTCCCAGAAGAGCTGCTGATTGCCGTCCTCGACTCGGGCATGGACAGAGCGCTGGCCGGCACCCCCTACAACCTTCGCCGCCAAGAGGCCGAGTCCGGCCATCCCAAGCGGCGCCGGCACGTTGATTCCGAGCTCGCTCGAGTCAAGCGCTTCGCCTCCGCTCTGCAGGCCGGCGATCTCTCTCAGCTGGGTTCGCTTCTGAAGGCTTCGCATAGAAGTTTGCGTGACGACTTCGAGTGCTCGACGCCTGAAGTTGACGCCCTGGTGCAGCGCGCGTGGCGGGCGCCCGGGTGTCTGGGTGCCCGCATCATGGGCGGCGGCTTCGGCGGCAGCATCGTCGCGCTCTTGGCGAGAGGCAGCGAAGTGGCCTTCAGCCGGGCACTGCGTGGGGTGCCACTGCTGCTCTGCGAGACTGCCGACGGGCCCTATGCCGCGCGGGCAGGCCGGCCGTGAACGATTGCCTTCTGCTGCCGCTGCGGCAAACCGCGGCGGGTGCCCGGGCGGTGGTGGGCTGGGAGGCATGCTGGCTGCCGCTGGGGGAGGGCGAGGCCGAAGGTCTGCCGGGGGGTGGCGGCCTCTTCTGGAAGCCAATCGCAGTCCCCGAGCAGCAGGCGGCGACGAGCGGCCGATCGGCGATCTGGTATCGCACCCGGTTTCCCCGCCCCGACCACAACGGCCGCGTGGTCCTGCGGCTGGGCGGAGCCTTTCTCGCCACCCATGTCTGGCTGAACGGGCGCCTGCTCGGCTCCCACTACGGCTACTTCGCAGCTTTCGGCTTCGACGTCACCTCCCATCTGCGACCCGACAACCTGCTGGTCATCTGCTGCGAATCGCCAATCGAGACGGATCTCACGCGGAAGCGTCATGTCATGGGCATCTTCAACGACGGCGACAGCCGGCCCTATCCCGACAGCGCCTGGTTCAGCCTGCCCGAGCCCTATCGCTGGGAGGTGCCGGTTGGCCTCTGGCGACCGGTTGAGCTCGAGTACGTCGGTCCTGTCATGATCGATTGGCTTCATCTCCGGCCCCAGCTCGTGGCGGGCGACAGCGGCCGGCTGGAGGTGGATGTGCGCCTGCGCAACCTGGATGGGCGGCACATGGACGGGGAGCTACTCCTCGAACTGACTCGACCGGAGGGCCCGCCGCTGCGTCTGCGCCGCCAGGTGCGCCTCGCGGGTGGCGCCGAGATGACCACCAGCCTTGGGCTCAACGTCGCGGGCGCCCGCCGCTGGTCGCCCTGGCGCTTTGGCGAGCCCAGCCTCTACCAGGCGGAGGTGAGCGTCACCGTGCAGGGCCGCCCTTCAGCGGAAGTGCGCGAGAGCTTCGGCTTCCGCGACGTCCGCGTCCGAGCTGCTCAGGACGGCTGGGAGGTCCGCATCAACGGCCAGCCGGCTTTCGTCCGGGGCGCGAACTACACCCCCAGCCTGCGGCTGGATCAGCTGGACACAGACCTGTTTCGGGCCGATCTGGAGCTGGCGAGGGAGGCGAACCTGGATGCGCTTCGGGTGCATGCGCACGTGCTGCCAGACGAGTTCTACCGGCTGGCGGACGAGGCGGGCATCCTGGTGATCGCTGACTTTCCCCTGACGCTCGCCTACGCCTACCATGCCACTGCTGAGGAGGCCCGCTTCTTCGAAACAGTGGTTCGCGACCAGGTGCCCGAAATGGTGCGGCAGCTTCGCAACCGGTCTTCGATCCTCATTTGGGTGGCGCATGACGATCCGCCCTGGATAGCTGCCAGCGCTTCACTGGCCGACGTCCATGCGGTTCGCCAGAACTACACAATCG
>JALZAW010000200.1 GCA_030948155.1 Candidatus Dormiibacterota bacterium
GGCCGACCCTTGACCATGACGGGTGAGAAGCTGATGATCGCACGCCAGATGTACGACTCCCCGCCAGCACACGGTGGCCACTATCGCGAAGACGACTGGGGTGAGCCAAGCCTCCATGTACCGTCACCTACGCACTCGCGACTGACGAACCCGGCTCGGTACCCACCCGTTACCTAACGACGCCGAGTCTCGGCTGGAGCCGCTTGGGCTTGGCTACGACAGGGCGCGGTGCCCCCACAACGCGAGCCATCCAGCGCATGCTGCCGGAGCGGTGCTATCCGATCCTGCTCGCCTTCCTTGAAGAACCGCTATGGAGCTGGTCGATGAAGTAGTCGACCTCTTCGACCGAGCGGATCGCGGCCGCCTTCAACTGGGCTAAGTCACTGCTCCTAACATCACAGGCCGGCTAAGTCCCTGGCGCGCTCCCGGAGACCAATGCAAACCAGCTCGCACATCTCGCTGACCGATTTGTCTCGGATCGCGTAGATGATGCTGGTCCCTTCTCGCCTGCGGACGACCACTCCGGCCGTCGCTAGCCGAGCCAAGTGTGCTGAAACGTTCTCACGAGTTACGCCGGAGCGCTGGGCCAGCTCGCCCACCGCCAGTTCGCCCTCCTCATGGAGAGTGCGAAGGATGCGAAGGCGAGTGGGGTCGCCGAGCAGTGCGAAGCGTCGTGCCACTTCCTCGAGGAGGCTATCCGGAACCATGCCGTCACTCTAATGACTTCTAGCTATGTGATCAAATAGTTATATAGTCATACTGTCGCTATGGCTCGTGCAACCGTTGCACGCGGCTGGATGCCGCCCTGGGGAAAGCCGACGATGGAATCCCTTGCCTTCGTCTGGGCTGGGTGGCAGACGCGGACTGCGAGCGGCCTTCAGCGACGGCGGTGGACTGCCTGGGCCAGGCCTCTGCCGCCATTGGCCCCTGACTCCCGAACGCGTCAAAAGGTGCAAAGTAGCCACCCGATCCAAGGTCTGTGCCATTCGGCAGGTGACTGCGTGGAATCCAGCACGCATTCTGCGTTGAGGTGAATTGACGATGATGGGATCCTACGGTTACGGATGGGGCTGGCTCTTTGGGCTCCTGATGATGTTGCTCTTCTTTGGCGGCCTGACCGCCCTGGCGATCTGGGCTGTTCGGACCTTCTCCGGACCCCGGCCAAGTGCCCAGGAGTCGCCGCTGGACGTCCTCAAGAGGCGCTTTGCCGCCGGTGAGATCTCGGCCGAGGAGTACGAGAAAGCGCGCAGAGCCCTGCAGAGTTGAGGGTTGACGCCATGGGCAACAAGCTTCTGGGCATCCTGGGCGTGGCCATGGTCGTCGCCAGTCTGGCGATGGGCGCCTTCGCCTCTGCCTGGCCGAACGGAGCCGCTGGAATGATGGGTTGGGGTCAGGCGGGCGGGCAGACAGGGGCGTCCGGCACGATTTCGATGGATGACGCTCAGAAGGCCGCCCAGACGGTTGTCGACCGTTATCCCGGTTCGGACCTGGCACTCGACGAGATCATGGAGTTCCAGAACAACTTCTACGTGCTGGTAAAGGAGAAAGCCTCGGGCACGGGGGCTTTTGAGCTACTGGTCGACCGCCAGAGGGGGACGGTCTACCCCGAGCCCGGACCCGACATGATGTGGAACACCAAGTACGGAATGATGAGCGGATCCATGATGGGGAGCGGCCAGACAGCGGGACCAATGACGGTCACCGCCGAGCAGGCATCGCGACTCGCTCAGTCCTGGCTCAATGTCAACCAGAAAGGGAACTCTGTCGGGAAGACGGATACCTTCTACGGCTACTACACGTTCGACTTTTTGGCAGCGAACGGCAGACCAGCGGGCATGCTGTCGGTCAACGGCTATACGGGACAGGTGTGGTACCACACGTGGCACGGAGGCTTTGTGGCGCAGAAGGAACTCGGTGGCTGAACCTCTTGTTCAAGGCCCGGGATTCCTAACCCATTCCCAACCCATGTGAGGAAGCTCACCTGTCGGAAGCCCTGCGGCGAGGCGGCCCACGTCGTCCTCTTGGAACCGGATGCCCAGGCGGCGCAGCTGGCCAGGGGCAGGTCCGTGTAGCGGATGCCCGTCATCCGCGGGCCTGAAGCCCGCTCTCCACGATGGCCTCCAGTGCTTCGTGGCCGCCTGGCTGGCAGGGACCAAGCTGGCCTGACACGCCGCATGCGAAAATTGGAACGGCATTAGGATCGGAATAGTGATCCTGCTGGTCGAAGACGAGGCACCGCTTGCCAGACTCATCGAGCGCGTGCTGGGTGAGGAGGGATACTTGTCACACATCGAGTCACGGGCTGGGGCGGCGCTCGAAGCTGCCAGGTCTGAGCCGCCAGAGCTCGTGATCCTCGACCTCGGCTTGCCGGACCTGGACGGTCTCGCGCTCTGCCGGCAGCTGCGTGACCATGACTTGCGGATGCCGGTGCTGGTGCTGACCGCTCGGGACGCGGTTCCGGACCGGGTGAGGGGACTCGACGCTGGTGCTGACGACTACTTGGTCAAGCCCTTCGCCTTTGAGGAGTTGCTCGCCCGAATTCGGGCTTTGCTGCGCCGGGGTACGCAGGACGAGACCATCGAGGTCGCCGATCTGGTCATCGTTCCGAGCAAACGGACGGTCCGGCGGGCGGGCCGCGCCATCGAGCTCACCGATCAAGAGTTCAGGCTGCTCGAGCTGCTGGCCAGGCATCCCCAGCGGGTGCTCACGCGGGAGCGGATCATTGACCACGTGTGGGGTTACAGGGCCAGCCCGACCTCGAACGTGGTGGATCTCTACATCCATTACCTGCGTCAAAAGGTCGACCGGCAGCACGACCGGAAATTGATTCGCACCGTCCGCGCGGTCGGCTACACCCTCAGGGCGTGATGTTCGAGCGCCTGCGTTGGCGGCTGACGCTCGTCAATGCCGGCGTGATGGTGATCGTCCTAGGTCTACTGGCTCTGCTCACCTTTCTTTTCATGGATCGACTCCTACTGGCGCAGGAGACGACCGCGCTTCAGGCTCAGGCCACCAACGACGAGCACGAGCTGAGCGAGCGCGGCGGCGATCAGTTCGCCCTGACCCATAGTTCCTACGAGTCCGGTTCATTCGTCCTGGTCTGGAGCCAGGTCACTCAGCCAGACCTGAACCCAGCGCATATTTCCCCTTCGGGGCTGCGGCCTTCGGCGGCCGCCGCCATGTCGGGGCGCTCCTCGGTGACAACCATCGACGTGAATGGCCAGCCTCTGTTGGTCGACTCTCGACCGGTCCTTCGGCGCGACGGAACCATCACCGTGCTTCAGGTCGGTCGCAGCCTGCAACCCATGAGGCGGCTGGAGCAAGAGGCGGCCCTCATCCTCCTGGCCGCGATTGCGCTGGGCGTCTTGCTGAGCCTGCTTGCGGGAGGGTTCCTGGCGGGCAGGGCCACGAGGCCAATTCGGGCTGCCTTCGAGAGGCAGCGAGAGTTCACCGCTGACGCTTCTCACGAACTCCGTACACCGCTCGCGGTGATCGATGCCGGGATCCAGGTCCTGCACCGACATCCGGAGCAAAGGATCGGCGAGAACCAGGACGTAGTGGAGAGCACGGCCGAGGAGATCCGGCGGATGCAGCGGCTGCTCGATGCGCTGCTCACCCTTGCCCGGGCCGATTCTGGGGAGTTGGATCTCAATCTGGAGAAAACCGACGTGGACGCAGTGGCGGAGCGTGTGGTCATTCAGATGCGTCCACTCGCCGCCCATCGAAAGTCACGGCTGGAGTTGACGAGGCGACAGGCTGGCTCGGCCTGGCTGGATCCCGATCGGATCGCTCAGCTGATGATGATCCTGATCGACAACGCCATTTCGCACACGCCCGAGACAACCGAGATCGAGGTCAGGTGCATGCGGCTGGGGACCGGCGAGGTCGTGATCGAGGTGGCGGACCACGGCCTGGGCGTCGTTCCCGATCAGCGAAACCGGGTCTTCGAGAGGTTTCACCGCTTGGAGCAGGCGCGAACAACCGCCGGAGCGGGGCTGGGGCTCCCGATCGCAGATTGGCTGGTCCGTGCCCACGGCGGCAGCATCCGCCTGCTCGACAACGAGCCGGGACTCAGGGTCAGGGTGAATCTGCCCGCGGCTTCGACGAGAGATGCTGGTTCACAGTCAGGAGTACTAGGCTGGTGGAACCTGCGCCGGATTCGCACGTCTGGGCGCTTCTGAGGCCCGCCTCGCGCCGGTCCGATGGCGAGGCGCCGGGACGGCCGCCATCAGCGACCAGGGGTCCCCTATCCACCTCACTCGTCCATATCGGGCTTTCGAAGCCAGCTGTCAAGGTGGTCCGGCGCCTCACGCCCCGCCAGAGCATCAAATCGAATTCCAATCTTTGGTTGGTATCTTCCATCCCCCGTGAGCCGATCGCACGAAGTCAGCCCCCGACCGCCTCCGGTGAGCCAGACAGCACTCGGCACCGGACTGCAGCCCGTGGAGCCGCCGCTCAAGACCAACCCTCGCTTCTACTACGCGCTTTTCGCCTTCAACGCCGTGCTGGTCCTCGGCTTCTGGTGGATCAGCACTGGAACCCAGCCGGTTCGGAGCTTGGGCGATCTCTTGAACGTCCTAGGGCGCGTCACCGGGCTGCTTGGCACATATGGAGTCCTCTGGCAGCTGGTACTCATGGCACGGGTACCCTGGCTGGAGGCGGCCTTCGGCCTGGAGAGGCTCGCTGTAATTCACCGGTGGAACGGCTACGCCTCGTTCGGACTGCTGGTCGCCCACGCGATATTCCAGACCCTGGGATATCAGATGCTCGACGGCTTGGGCGCGGTCGCCCAGATCCGCGACTTCATCACCGCCTACGATGGGCTGCTAGCCGCCATCATCGGCCTCCTCCTACTCCTCGCAGTGGTCGGCGTCTCGATTGCGATCAGCCGGCGGCGGCTCGCCTACGAGACGTGGTACTTCGTCCATCTCTACACGTATCTGGGCATCGCGCTCGCCTTCAGCCATGAGCTGGCGGTAGGTGCCGACTTCATCGCCAACCGCGCTTTCGTCTTCTATTGGTGGGCGCTTTATATCGTCGTGGCCGCTTGCCTTCTGGCTTTTAGGCTGCTGAAGCCGCTGCTCCGGTTCGAACGTCATCGCTTCCAGGTCCAACGGGTGCAGAGGGAGGCGCCGGGAGTCTTCTCGATCTACGTCAGGGGGCGCGACGTCTCACACTTCCAGGCCAAGGCAGGGCAATTCCTTCTCTGGCGCTTCCTGGACCGCCGTCGCTGGTGGCAGTCGCATCCCTTCTCGCTCTCGATGGCTCCCAACCGTCGCCATTTGCGGCTTACTGTCAAAGCGATCGGAGACTTCACATCGGGAGTAGCCACCCTCAAGCCGGGCACGCCGGTGCTGGTCGAAGG
>JALZAW010000201.1 GCA_030948155.1 Candidatus Dormiibacterota bacterium
GCTCGGAGCGGCCCGTGATGGCCGGGTCGTTGCCGCCTGTCTGACCGACATAGCCGATCCTGCGCCTGACTTCGGCCGCCTCGTGCCGCAGGTCGCAGCCCGCCACTGTCGCCTCGCCCCCGCTCGGGGGCAGCAGCGTGGCCAGCATCCGCAGCGTGGTGGTCTTGCCCGCGCCGTTGGGGCCCAGGAAGCCGAAGATTTCGCCATGTTCCACCTGCAGGTCGACGCCGGCAACCGCCTCGACGCTCTGGCGCCGGCTCTTGAAAACCCGGCGGAGCCCGCGAGCGTGGATCACCGAGCCGGAGAGCGGGATCTGGTCGCGATTCACTGGCATGGGACGGGGGATACCTCCTTTGCTGCTGTGGTGGTGATCGGGAAGAGAATCATTCGGCGCTCACTGGCTCCGGGCTGCCGACAGTCGATCGCTGGCGGTGCGCTGCGAAGTCCGCGTCGCCTGCCCAGGCGAGCCGTCCGGCCCGAACGTCGTCGATCAGCGATCGCACCCACTGCAGCTCAGCTCGACGCAGCGCCTGGCCGTACTCATGCTCGAGTAGAACCACCCGGGGTAGACGCAGTTGCGTGCGAAGTGCCCGAAGCGAGGCGTCAGCGCCGGCGAGATCGCCCTCGAGAGCGACCATCCGGGCGTCCAGGGCAGCGATTGCCGCCTCCACCGGCAGGTAGCCGAGAAAGCTGATCGCCGCCGAGAAGAGGGGGTCTTCGTTCAGTGGTGTGCTCAGCAGGGTCGTCAACCACGTCTGCAATTCGTCCCGGCCTGGATCCGTGATCCGGTAGACGGTGCGTTCCGGACGGCGCCCTTCGCGGCCAGTGTCGGCCACCTCGATCAGCCCCCTCCGGACCAGCCAGTCGACCCGGTGGTACAGGCGGCGGGGACTGCCATCCACGAAGTCCTTGCGACGATCGCGGATCAGGCGCTGGACCTCATATGGATGCCGCGGCTGCTCGGAGAGCAGTGCCAGGACTGTGAGAGCGCCGAGGTCACGAAAGGCTCGCTTGGTATTGGGAGTGCTGGGCATAATGCGATCCGCACTATAGCACAGCGCATTGATGCCTGTTGCACCAACATCGTGGCTGCTCGCCGAGACGCACAACAGCTGGACCTAAGCAGCTTTGTTAACCAGTTTGACCTTGAGAAACCGGGTTCCGCCTGCGAGAATGTCGGCGGAGACAGGTGACGATGCACGCAATCGACCTCGAACTCACCAGCGCTGAAGGGGAGCTGCGGCAGCTGGAGGCCAGGCTGCGGGTGGCGCCAGTCCACGACGTGCAACTCCGCCTAGCGCTGGAGCGCGCTCTGATCAGCAAACGAGAGCGGGTCGGTAGGCTGCGCGCGCGGCAGGGTGCTGTGCCGCTCTGAGCGGGAGTCTCAGGGGGATTTAGCCTGCCCGGCCGGCCCAGCTCCTGTGGCTCTTGATTCCCTCGACCACCTGGGCGGCCAGATCATAGCGACCGCCGGACGGGATCACGTAGGCTCCGGCAGCGACGCTGGCCAGCTCCTCGAAAAAGGCGATAGCCATCTCCACGCCGATCTGGGGGGCCTCTTCACCTGCGGCTTCCAGGCGCTGCGCCACTTTCTCGGGCACGACTATGCCGGGCACCTCGTTCTGCAGGTAGGCGGCCTGCTTGGCTGAGCGCAGCGGCATGGCTCCGATCAGCAGGGGCACCTCCACTTCCTGGAAAACCTGACGGAGGAGGGCGAGCGCGGCGTGGTCGTACACGGGATTGGTCAGCACGAAGTGGGCGCCTGCAGCCAGCTTGCGGCGCAGGAGCCGGAGCTCCTTGACGGGGTCCTCGGCGGTGGGGTTGAAAGCCGCGCCAATGTTGAAAAAGGCCCGCTCGCCGATGGGCGTCCCGTTCGCGTCGACGCCCCGGTTCAGGTTGCTGAGGATGGTGATCAGGCCCACCGCGTTGACGTCCCAAACAGGAGTCGCCTTGGGGTAGTCACCCACGCGAGGTGGATCACCGCGCAGGGCAAAGATGTTGCGGATGCCGAGCGCGTGGGCGCCGATCAGCTCTGACTGGATGGCCATGACATTCCTGTCCCGACAGGTGAAGTGGGCGATGGTCTCCAGGCCCACCTGCTGCTGGACCAGCGCAGCGCAGCTAATCACTCCCATGCGCAGTCGAGCCATGGCGGAGTCGGTCACGTTGGCGAATTCGACACCCACCTCCCGCAGCAGCCGAGCGCCTGCCAGCATGCGGCTGGGATCAATGCCGCGCGGCGGCGTCAGCTCGACGGAGATCGGGAAGTCACCGGTACGCAGCTTGGCCGCCAGCCCAGTACTGGGCGGCTCGGGCTGGCGCTCGCCGGGTTCGGCCCTCCGGGGCGGCCGCGAGACCAGCCGACCGGGCGCGGCGCCGTCGACGCGCTTGCGCAGGGCCTGGATGTGCGCGGGGCCCGTACCGCAGCAGCCGCCCATGATGCTGACTCCCAATGCCAGGAGCTCGGCCATTTGCTCAGCGAAGTACTGGGGGCCCGCACTGTAGACCAAGCGGCTTGCCTCCCTGTGCGGCAGGCCGGCATTGGGCAGGATGGCCAGCCGCTGGCCACCCAGAGAGGCGAGATGACGGGCCACGCTGAGCGCCGGTTGGGGACCACTGCCGCAGTTGGCGCCCAGGGCGGTGACGCCACGGACGCTAAGGCTCTCGACCAATGCGCTGGCGGCGCGGGCCGGATTGAGCTCATCGTCGAAGCTGAGCAGCGCCACCACCGGCAGGTCGGGCGCGAACGCCCGGGCCGCGTCCACCGCCAGCTCCAGCTCGCCCAGCGCCGTGAACGTCTCCAAGATCAGAAGGTCGACGCCGCCTTCTGCCAGGGCGGCGATCTGCTCACGGAACACCCGTTCAGCGCCGCTGCGCTTGATGGCGCCGATAGGCTCGATCGGCCGCCCCAGAGGGCCCACGCTGCCGGCCACCAGCACCGGCCGGCCCGCTGCGTTGCGGGCTTCCACTGCCAAGCGGGCTCCGGCCAGACAGAGCTGGCGGACCTCGGATTCCCTGTAGTGCTCGCCCAGCCGGAAGCGGTTGGCGCCGAAGGTGTTGGTTTCGATCACATCCGCGCCCGCGGCTATGTATTCGCGATGGATGCGGCTGATCAGCGCCGGCTGGGACACGTTCAGCGCCTCCAGGCAGTCTGCCTCGGACACCCCGCGGGCATAGATCTCGGTGCCCATGGCGCCGTCGAAGAGCAAAGGGCCCCGCTCCAGGCGCTGCTCGAGTTCGTTCAGCCCCAACGGTTCTTTCCTTCAGGCGCCTGTCAGGAAGCCGCGACCGTAGGCGATGGCGACTATCCAGCAGCCAAAGGGCATGAGAAACGCTTCCCGCAGCTTGGTGCCGCGGGCAGCGTAGAAGTAGACCCCGGGCAGGAACGCGATTGCGAAGATGCCGTAGACGATGTGGAGGATCTCGCGCGGCCGGAGGCCGAGGGCAAATATGAGGAGCCCGGCCAGACCCTGGACCGCTGTGAGCCCGATCATCAGCAGGTAGGCCGAACGGAAGCCGCCGCTCACCTGGCGTCGGGTCAGGAACTGGAAGCCACCCCACAGCCCCAGGATCACTGCCAGGAGGATGAGAGCAATCGCGAACCGCTGGTGCAGGAAGTTGAAGGCGTTGGCCATGCCCGGTTCATTGTCGGGTTTCGGTTCCCAGGGCTCAGCAGTAGTGGTCGAACGCAGGACACCGGGTTGAGCCCGGCCGGGAGCGCTGCTCGAACAGGTCGGCGGATACGGGTGCATGTCCGCAAGACAGTCGCGGCACCACTCAAGCCGATCTGGTTCCGGCAGATATTCGACGGTTGCGGCGAGGAGCCCGCGGTGGCTGCTCTTCTGCCCGCCGAAGCCCAGCTCACCCTTCTGGTCGCGGGGGATCTGACGCTCCGCCGCCTGAACCGCCGATTCCTGGGCGAGGACCACGCCACCGACGTGCTCTCCTTCCCGAGCGGGGGCGGGGAGGTGCCGGGCTACCTGGGCGACCTTGCCATCTCCTGGCCTGCGGTTCAGCGCCAGGCCCGGCATTACCGCCATGCTGTCGAAAGCGAGGCAGGTCTGCTCGTCGTTCACGGATTGCTGCACCTGCTGGGCTTCGATCACGCTGATCGGGCCGGCGAGCGGTCGATGACCGCGCTCACCTGGCGCTGCCTGACCAGGGTGGGCCTCGGCATCGCCGCCGCCAGACTGCCGCCTGCGTAGAATCCGACGGTCTACCGCGGCCCTTGGGCGGCGGCTTTGCCATGCCCAGACATACTTCCCACAGCTCGTCCTGGTCCTGCCGCCGGTACTGCCGGCGCTCTGCCCGTGCCTGAGGCTGAGAGCGAGCGGTCGCCGAGCGACCTGCTGGTGGTCGGCCTCGGCAACCCGGGACCTGAGTACAGCGAGACTCGGCATAATTTGGGTTGGCGCAGCCTCGACGCCTTGGCGGATCGCCTGGGGACGAGCCTCGACGGCCGTCGCTGGCACTCACGCGTCAAGAAGCTCACCGGTGGCGGGCGCCGCGTCTGGCTGGTCCAGCCGCAAACGTTCATGAACGAGTCCGGCCGGGCTGTCCGGGCGGCCTGTCGAGATCTGCAGCTGGGTCCTGAATCGCTCTGGGTCGTGCACGACGAGCTCGACCTGCCACTCTGCCGGCTGAGGATCAGGCGGGGCGGCTCGGCAGCAGGCCACAATGGCGTGAGGTCTCTGATCACCTCCTTGGGCTCACGGGACTTCGTCCGCTTCCGGATCGGTGTGGGCAAGCCGTCCACCTCGGGGGCCGAAGCCGGCCGTCGCTATGTGCTGAGCCGGTTCAGCCGGGTTGAGGCGCCGGCGGTGAAGATCGTCGTGGCAGGCGTTGCCCAGGCTCTTGAGGTGGCGCTTGCCGACGGCCTCGACAAGGCCATGGTCACCTACAACCGGGCGGGCTCCCTGGGCTGCGTGGAGATACCGTGAGCACGCTGGCCGAGCGGCTCTTTCCCGAGGCTCTGCGGCCGTGGCTGGAGGTGGCCCTGACGGCTGGACCGCGGCCCGGCGAGCCCCTCCGGGTGGGCCGCTTGCCGCGTCCCGCCTGGGCGCCCCTCGCCGCGGTGCTCTCGC
This sequence comes from Candidatus Dormiibacterota bacterium, assembly GCA_030948155.1. GTDB lineage: Bacteria > Chloroflexota > Dormibacteria > Dormibacterales > Dormibacteraceae > Dormiibacter. The sequence continues at coordinate 5,085 of JALZAW010000201.1, forward strand.
ATTGGGCTACCGGTCAGCTGCCGACACTGCCGGTGATCGTGCTCTGCTCGCATCCTGCTCGCTTTCGGGACGAGCTGCGCCTCTGGCTTGCCTCTGGGCCCTCGGCACTTCTCTTCGCTGAGATCACAGTCTCGCTGCTCGACCGCCCCCCAGCCTTCGACGAAGCGGTGGCTCAGCGGCTGGAGGCGCTGGCCGCCCTGGCCGCTGCGCGCCAAGAGCAGGGCGGCGAGCCGGCTGCGGCCAGCGGCTGCCTGCTGGTCTCATCG
>JALZAW010000202.1 GCA_030948155.1 Candidatus Dormiibacterota bacterium
TCTCTAGGGACCTAGGACACCGCCACCACTATGACCGCGGTGACGACCACGTTGGCAATGGCCAGCGGCAGGAGGAACTTCCAGCCCAGCCGCATGAGCATGTCGTAGCGCAGCCGCGGCAGTGTGGCCCTGAGCCAGATGTACAGGAAGAGCACGATCACCACCTTGGCGGCGAAGGTGACAATCGCCGGCAGGATGCCGAAGGTGGGATGCCAGCCGGCGAAGAAGATGAGCACCGCCAGCGCTGAGGTTGTGATCATGTTTATGTACTCGCCCAGATAGAAGCAGAGGAACTTGAGCCCTGAGTACTCGGTAAGGTAGCCGCCGATCAGCTCCTGTTCGGCTTCGGGCAGATCGAAGGGCGTGCGGTTGGTCTCTGCCACCGCCGAGATGAAGTAAATAACGAAGCTGACCGGGGCCACGACGATCAGGGGCAGGGGGCCATGGTAGGGACCTAGCTGCACGCTGTAGCTTGCGATGTCCTGCAGGCGCAGCGAGCCGGTGATCATGAAGATCGGCACCAGCGACAGGCCGAGTGCCATCTCGTAGCTGATCAGCTGCGCCGCCGCTCTGAGGCCGCCCAGCAGGGAGTACTTGTTGTTCGACGACCAACCACCCAGCAGTGTTGCGTAGGCGCTCATCGAGCTCACCGCAAAGACGAAGAGAATGCCGATGTTCAGGTTGGCGATCCAGTACGTGAAGCTGTCGCTGAGGCCGACCGGAATCACAGCCCAGGAGAGAAAAGCCGCAATTACGATGATCGCGGGCGCCAGCACATAGAGCAGGGGATCGACGCCGACGGGCGCGAAGCTCTCTTTGAAAGCGATCTTCAAGCCGTCCGCCGCCAGCTGCAGGAGGCCCAATGGCCCCACGCGGTTGGGGCCTGGCCGGTTCTGTATAAAGCCGAGCACCCGGCGTTCGTAGTACACGGTGTAGGCGGTAGCAGTGAGCAGCACAAAAACCAGCATCACCATCGCGATCACGACCACCAACCAGTGACCGATCGGGTTGCTGTAGACGCCGAACGGGTCGGGTGGGGCCAGGAAAACCCTCGACGTCACGGCCGCGAAGCTCCGAGGAGCACCGACCGCGGCGGCGCTTCGGCTGCCGGCGGGTCGGCCAACGCCGCTAGGTCGGGGAACTCTGCGGCGGCCGCCCTCTGGATCTGAAAGATGCCGGCATAGCCACTGAATTCGGCCAGACCAAGGCGTACGCCCAGGTCACAGAGCAGGTCCCAGCTTTCCCGCAGTGGTGGCCTCACCTGCAGCGCGGGCCGCAGGAACTGCACAGTACCCTCCAGATTGGTGTAACTGCCCTGCGTTTCAGCAAAACTCAGCGCCGGCAGAATCACGTCAGGCCTGCCGTGCGCCGGTCGGAGCACTGTGTCCCAGAGGACTACGAAACGCGCGGAGGGAGGCAGTGGAACGCCCGGCGGTCCAAAACAGAGGACTGCGTCGCAGCCCGCCAGGTCATCGGGTTTGCCGAGCACCCCCGTGACCAGTGCCCCGCGCTCGTTGGTCGCCTGGTAGAGAGGCATGACTCTGGCGCCGCAGGTTTTCGCGAGATCTTGGGTCGCAGCCATCAGGTCGGCAGTGCCTGCCTCGTCGGGACAGTGACCGTGCACTATGCCGACAGGGCCTGACTGAAGCAGCTCGTGGCCAATCAGCTGCCTGGCTGCGGCGGCCAGGCCCGACTCGCCCGGCCGGAAGTGCACGGCGTCTGGCCAGCGGTCGAGATCGAGGTCGGTGGCGTTGACCAGCAGCAGCTTGGCCCCGAGCTTCTTGACAGCCTTCTTGATCCGAAGGTTGACGATGGGCGTCTCCTTCTCGGTGTCGGCGCCGATCACGACGATGGCCTTGCAGGCGTCGAGCTCCTCGATGCGCAGGGTCACTCCCTGGGGTGGGGGCAGATGAGTCCGATTTTCCATTGCCACCCTGGCGCCCCGTAGAGGCCCTGCCAGAAGCCGACTCAGCAGATAGAGCTCCTCATTGGTCACATCGCGGCGAAGGGAGATGCCGAGCCTTCGACCTTTCACGCCCTCCGCCACCGCCTGCAGCGCGGTCTCCCAGGTGGCGGGCTGGCCCCCCAGCTGGGGCTGGCGAAGGCGCTCCGGCGCATTGACCTCGGTGTATTCAAAGCGACCCCTATCGCAGATCCAGCCGTCGTCGATGGCGTTGTTCTCGTGAGAGGTGACCCTGACCAGTTGGTTGCGCCGCTCCCAGAGCGTCACGTTGCAGCCCACCGAGCAGCGCGAACAGACCGAGAAGGTGTGGTTCATGTCCCACGGGCGCGACTCGAAGCGCCAGACGCGGCTGGTCAGAGCGCCGACGGGACAGAGATCGATGATGTTGCCGCTGAACACCGACTGCAGCGGTTCGCCGAACTGGTTGGTGATGAACGAGTGGGCGCCGCGCTGGTCGGTGGTCAGCTCTTGCTCCCAGGCGATCTCGTCGTAGTAGCGGGTGCAGCGGTAGCAGAGCACGCAGCGCTCGCGGTCCAGTGCAATCCGGGGCGAGAGCGGAATCGGCTTGGCGAAATGCAGCCGGGGAGCGTCTATCCGACTGGTTGGATAGCCGTGGCGAAAGGTGTAATCCTGCAGCGGGCACTCGCCGCCCTTGTCGCAGACAGGGCAGTCCAGCGGATGGTTGACCAGCTCGTACTCCAGGATGTCGGCGCGGGCGCTCACCGCCAGCTGGGTGTTCGTCTGTACCTTCATGCCCTGCGCGACAGGGGTGGTGCAGGCGGTCTGCGGCTTGGGCGGACCGGGACTGATCTCACAGAGGCAGAGCCGGCAGGCGCCGACCGGGTCCAGCTTGTGGTGGTAGCAGAAGACGGGGATCTCGATTCCCAGCCGCCTGGCCGCCTCCACAATCAGCGTGCCCTTGGCGACGGAGATCTCCTGACCATCGATGCTGAGGCTGACCAGCTCCGGCGCCGGCGGGGGAGCGGTTGCTTCGGGTTGGGCGCGCCGATCGGGAGAGCGGTCCCCGGGCGCCGCCGCCTGCTCGGTGCTCGCCGGCTGTGGCGATTGACGGGTCTCCTTGGCTTCCTGGTCAGGCAACCGCCGTGGCCTCCGCTCGCGAGTGCTCACATTCCCCCGCCGGGCACACTCGGCGAAGGCAGTGGGCCTCGTACTCGGCCCGGAAGTGCTTCACAGTCGACTCGATGACCCAGCCGGCCGAGTCGCCCAGGCCGCACAGGCAGCGGCCGCCCTGGAGGCTCGCCTGAATTCGGTCAAGGATCTGCATGTCCACAGCGCTGCCCTGCCCGGCCAGAATTCGATCGAAGGTGCGCACTGCCCAGTTGCTGCCCACGCGGCAAGGTGTGCACTTGCCGCAGGACTCATGAGCGTAGAACTGCAGCAGTCGGGCGGCCGCCCTCACGATGCAGTGCGAGTCGTCCATGACTATGACCCCGCCGGAGCCACCCATGGAACCGATCCGGGCCAGCTCGTCAAGGTCGGTTGAGGTGTCCAGCATCGACCCCGTCAGGACTGGCGCGGAGGAGCCTCCCGGCCAGAACACTTTCACCTCGCGGCCTGCCGGTGGGCCGCCGCCCAGCTCCATGATCACGGTCCTGAACGATGTGCCCAGCTCCACTTCGTAAACACCCGGCTTCTGCACATTGCCGCTCACCGAGAGCAGCCGAGTGCCTTTCGACTTCTCGGTCCCAAACTGCGCATATGCCTCGCCGCCGTGGCGCACGATCCAGGGCAGAGTGGCGAGCGTCTCCACGTTGTTGATCAGCGTGGGTCGGCCCCAGGCGCCCTTCACCGCCGGGAAGGGCGGCCGCGAGCGAGGCTGAGCCCGCTTGCCCTCGAGCGACTCGAGCAGCGCCGTCTCCTCGCCGCAGATATAGGCGCCGTGTCCGCGGTAGAGCTGGATGTCGAGCGCGAACTCGGAGTCCAAGGCTCGATCGCCCAGGATGCCGGCCCCGCGCAGCTCCGCGATGGCGGCTTTGAGCATGGCGTAGGGACCGTCATACTCACCGCGGATGTAGATCCAGGCTTGGTGGGAGCCGATGGCTCGGCAGGCGATGCCAATCCCCTCCAGGAGCAGGTGGGGCGAGTTCTCGACCAGGTAGCGGTCCTTGCTGGTGCCTGGCTCCGCCTCGTCGAAGTTGACAACTACGTAGCGCGGGCCCGGGATGTCCTTGGGGATAAAGCTCCACTTGGTGCCGGTCGGAAAGCCGGCGCCCCCGCGGCCGCGCAGGCCCGACGCCTTTACCTCAGCCTGGATCTGCTCAGGTTCCAGCTCGCGCAGCGCGCGCGCCAGCGTCTCATAACCGCCGTGCCGGCGATAGACATCGAGCGTGTGCAGGCCATAGGTCCCGAAGAGCCCCGTCAAAAGGTGCTCGCGCGCCGGCCCGTGAGAGCCGCGGAGCTCAACCATCGACCTTCTCCTGACCGGTACCGGCTGAACGCCGCCGGCGAGACCTGGCGACCTGGGGTGGGGCCGGCGTGCCCTGTTCGGAAGGGCCTACGATCGGCGCCGGGGCTGTCTCGGCAGGCGGGGGCTCGACGGCGGCCGGGCGGTCGTCCTCTCGGCGGGCCGCTTCCACCAGGGCGTCGATCTTCACAGGCGTCAGGTCGTAGTGATAAGCGTGCTGATAGCGCAGCATGGGCGCGTACTCGCAGGCGCCCAGGCACTCCACCTCCTCCACGCTGAAGAGACCGTCCTGGCTCACTTCACCGAACCTGCTCACACCTGTCTGGGCGAGCAGATACGAGCAGATGTCGTAGGCCCCTCGGAGCGCGCAGGACAGGTTGGTGCAGACGTAGAAGTGATGCCTGCCGACGGGCTGCAGGTGGAACAGTGTGTAGAAGGTCGCCACCCCCTCCACGTAGCCGGGATCCAGGTCCAACACGCCGGCCACCTGGGCCATGGCGGCGGTCGTCAGGTAGCCGAGCTCCTCTTGCGCCAGGTCCAGCGCTGGCATCACCGCGCTGCGGATCTCGGGGAACCGGGCGGGCAGGGCTCGGATTTCCGCCAGCGATTGTTCCGACAGGTACCCTTCGGCCGGCCTGATTGTGTCCGTCACCTGTCGACGTCGCCCAGCACTGCATCAGCAGTGCCGATCACGGCTATCAGATCGGCCACCATCGAGCCGAGGGCGAGGTGCTCCAGAGCCTGGATGTTGACGAATGAGGCCGAGCGGAACTTTGCGCGGCGCGGCTTGTGAGTGCCGTCGGAGACTATGTAGCAGCCGTTCTCGCCCCGGCCCGACTCGACTGCCACGTAGACATCACCTGGCGGCAGCGAATAGCCCTCGGTCGTCAGCTTGAAGTGATGGATGACGGCTTCCATCGATGTCTCCAGCTCCTCTCGGGGCGGAGGCAGGATCTTGCGG
>JALZAW010000203.1 GCA_030948155.1 Candidatus Dormiibacterota bacterium
CAGTTGGACAGGGCGGCGGCCGAGATCTCGAGCCCTAGCCCGTCGCCCAACCTAGCGGCGAACTCCGTCTGCGTGGGCGCGGCCCCTTCAGGGCCAGCGGCAAGCCGGGCGGCTCGCAACGCCTTTCCCGCGGTCCGGTTCTGGCGGGTCGATGCGAACCGCCCGTCCGCCACCTCACGGTCACCCATGGTCGAAAGGGTAGCCGGATTCGCCGTCCTGACCAGCGGGACGCCGTAGCGAATGGTGGCGGGTGCAGGCGTCGGACAGAAGGCCAGGTGTCGCGTGACACGTTCCTGACACACGACGGTGTCAGGTGACGGCAGGGAGCTGCGGCGTCCGTCAGGCACGTTGACCTCGCGGAGGCACGGCGAATGCCGGCCGAGGTTGGCGGGGCACTCTTCCCGGCTTATAGTCCGCTCTCGACCCACCCACCCCGATCCGAACTCGAATCGGGGTGGGTGGGAGCCTGCCGGGCCACTGGAGCGACACATCCACGGCACGCGACGGCCAGCAAAGACCGGACTGTAGGTTTCGTGCCGTCGCTGTTTTCTGCGGACACGCCTTCGCGGGAAGCACGATCTCGATCGCCAGCTCCGCCCTGGCCCGCACGCGCTAGATCTTGGATGAAGGCCTGCGCCCCCGCCCCGGGGGCCCAAGGATCGGCAGTAAGGCGGGACCTCCGGTCATGGCATCGTTGAGCTGCCCGTGGGTGAACAGCCGGCCTGGTTCGAGCTCGTCGAAAAGGTTATCCAGCCTCATCCCGACAGCCTACGAACATTCGTTCGTCTAAGCGAGGCCCACAGGGGACTCCGACGCGTTTGAACGGGCTCTCGAACCTGGCTAGAGCAGCCACAAGTCGCATCCCAAGCGCCGCCAGCGACCGCAACTGCTTGTGGTCGAGCGCCTTTGACGCGGCTGGGCGCCCGATAAGCCCTCGGCCGAGTTCAGGGATGCTGGCGCTGTCGACAGCATCCGAGCCGGGAATGCGCCGCAACGCGTCAAGATGGGCGGCCCGTCGAGCCAGCCATGGCGGCCTCTGCCAGGGGCTCGACCAGGGTCGCCAGCAGCTTCGTGGTCAGCGCTGGCAGCTGCTCGCGCAGGCGGTAATAGATCCAGATGCCTTGCTTACTCGACTCCACGAGGCCGGCCGCCTTCAGCTTGCCCATGTGGTGGGAGATGGTCCCCTGAGTGAGGTCGTAGGCGGCGGTGAAATCGCAGATGCAGACCGGCGCCTCCGCCGCCCAGAGGGCGGCCACCATGCTCAGCCGGGTGGGATCGCCCAGCACCTTCAGGGTCTCGGCGGTGTCCTGGGCCCAGCCGGGATCGACCTGGAGCGGGAGCTCACAGCAGGCCGCCCCTCGCTGGCGAACCGGCAGCAGCTCGGTCTTCATGGCCCAAGTCTAGCCTACCCATTGACAACTGTCGATGCGTGGCTCTAGGCTGCTACCCATTGACAATAATCAATGGCATGGAGGCCACCCCATGAGCGAGATCCAAGAAGCCGTCCGTGAGCGCTACGCCAGCAAGGCCAAGTCCTTCGCCGGTGAGACCGCTGAGAGCGCCGAGAGCTGCTGCGGTCCTGAGTGCTGCAGTCCGGTCGCCAGCGAGGAAACCATCAGCTGCGGGCAGCACTACGAGTCGAGCGAGCTGATCCAGCTGGGCATGGACAGCTCGATCAGCCTGGGCTGTGGGAACCCGCTGCTGCTGGCCGAGCTGAAGCCAGGGGAGACGGTGCTCGACCTGGGCAGCGGCGGCGGCCTCGACGTGCTCCTTTCCGCGCGCCGGGTATCGCCGGGTGGGCACGCCTACGGGGTCGACATGACCGACGAGATGCTGGCCGTGGCCAATTCCAACAAGGTCAAGGCCAACCTCGAGAACGCCACCTTCCTCAAGGGCACCATCGAGCAGGTTCCGCTGCCCGACAACTCGGTCGACGTGGTGATCTCCAACTGCGTGATCAACCTGGCCGAAGATAAAGGAGCGGTCCTCCGGGAGGCCTTCAGGGTGCTGAAGCCAGGCGGCCGCTTCGCCGTCTCGGACATGGTCGAGCTGAAGCAGCTGCCGCCCGATGTCAAGAAGGCCATCGACGCCTGGGCCGGCTGCATCTCGGGCACCATCCCGGTCGCCAGCTACGAGCAGCTGCTTGCCGAGGCCGGCTTTCAGGAGCCCGCAATCGAGATCACGCAGGAGCACGACGTCGAAGGCGTCAGCGGCGCCATCGCCAGCGCCGCTGTGCGAGGCCGCAAGCCGGCCCAGAGCTGAGTCCTTGGTAGAACCGCTGAGCGTTCCCAGGGTCGGAGCACGTTGCTCGCCCTGGGGCTCAGTGCGACTGCGGGGCCTGCACCAGCTCGGCGAGTAACTGCCTGACGCGGGCGTCGACCTGGTCGCGGATCTGCCGGACCTCGGGCAGGCTCTTGCCGGCCGGGTCCTCCAGCTCCCAATCCTCATAGCGCTTGCCCGGATAGATCGGACAAGCGTCGCCGCAACCCATGGTGATCACCACGTCGGCGGCGCTCACGAACTCGTCGGTTAGCGGCTTGGGGAACTCCTGGGAGAGGTCGATCCCGATTTCCTGCATGGCCTCGACCACGGCCGGGTTGACCTCCTCGGCGGGAGTGCTTCCCGCCGAGCGCACATGCACGCGACCCTCTGCCTGGCGGTCGAGCAGGCCGGCGGCCATCTGACTGCGGCCGGCATTGTGGACGCAGACGAAGAGGACTTCCGGGACATCCTTGCGGAGAGCACCCTGGGATTGAGCCAGCGCCCGCAGCCGTTCGCGGGCAAAGCGCCACATCAAGATGGGCGTGAAGTGGTGGACGCGGGCGTCGCTCAGGGAGTCGCTGGACTCGGCGATGAAGCGCTCGATGGTCTCGGCGGAGAAGATGCCCCGGAACTCATCGTGGAGGCGCTCGGCCTCGCGCCGCATCTTGTGCTGGGTGATCGGATCGAAGACTTCACTCATCAGGCGTTCTCCCCCGAGGCAATATCGACGGTCATCGATGCGGCAATGCTGGCAGTCGGATCGATCCGTGTCAATATTGATGGACCTAGATGGAGGAACAAACGCTGGTCGGACGTAGCCTTCCGGTTCTGGACTGCGCACCCTTGCTCTCGGGCACGCCCCTGAATGAGGCGGCCGCAGCGCGCCTCGCGGCGGCCCTCCGGGTGCTGGCCGAGCCCGGTCGGCTGCGCATAGTGAGTCTGATCCAGGCCCAGCCCACCGGGGAGGCGTGTGTGTGTCATCTGACCGACGCGCTCGGGCTCTCACAGCCGACCGTGAGTCACCACCTACGCGTCCTCTTCGAGGCCGGGGTCCTGGAGCGGGAGCGACGGGCCAACTGGATCTACTACCGCCTGGTGCCGGGGGCCCTGGCGGAGCTCCAAGCGGCGCTGGGCGGCCAGTCAACCGCTGCCCGGGTCGGCACAGCGGCTGGCGCCGGGGCTGTCGGCGGCAGTTCACCCTGAGCCTCCGCCCAGCGCTCCGCTAAGCCCGAGATGGCTCGACTCCTGATCGTTGGTGGCAGTGACGCCGGCATCAGTGCTGGCCTCCGGGCGCACCAACTCGATGCTCGGCTGGACGTCACACTGCTGCTCGCCGATCGCTTTCCCAACTACTCGATCTGCGGGCTGCCCTTCTACATCAGCGGGGAGACGCCGGACTGGCGAGCCCTGGCCCACCGCCAGTTGGACGCCTTGCAGGGGGGAGGGCTGCACTTGCTGATGGAGACTGTCGCCGAATCATTCGACCCTAGCGCCAAGCTGCTCAGCGCGCGTGGCGCGCAGGGCGGCGAGCAGCAGCTTGAGTACGACCGCTTGATCATCGCCACCGGGGCTGAGCCCGTAAGACCTCCGATCGCAGGCCTGGAGCTGCCAGCCGTCCACGTACTCCACACCATGGAAGACAGCTTCGCCGTACGCCGAGTTCTGGAAGCCAGCGCTCGCTCGGCGCTGATCGTGGGCGGCGGCTACATCGGCCTTGAGATGGCAGATGCCTTTCGGCACCGAGGGATCGAGGTAACTCTGGCCGAGATGGCGGACCAGCTCATGACCTCGGTCGACGCTGAGCTGGCGCAGCTGCTCCTCGCCGAGCTGCAGGGGCACGGCGTCGAGGTCCTACTACGAACCACGGTGGAACGCATCGAGCAGGTGGACTATCGGCGCCAAGCTGTCGGGAGCGGCTTGCCTGGGCCGCGGCTGCGCGTCTGCGGACCCGGGCTCGAGCGGGAGGTCGACCTGGTCCTGGTCGTGGTCGGCGTGCAGCCCAATGCTGGCCTGGCCGTTGCCGCCGGCGTCGAGACCGGGATCCGGGGCGCCATCCGGGTCGGCCGGCGCATGGAGACCAATCTGGCGGACGTCCTTGCCGCAGGCGACTGCGTCGAGACATATCACCGTTTGCTGGGGCGGCCGGTCTACATCCCGCTTGGCACCACCGCCCACAAGCAGGGCCGGATCGCCGGCGAGAACGCAGCCGGAGGCCTGGCCGAGTTCCAGGGCTCGTTGGGGACCCAGGTGGTGAAGGTCTTCGACCTGGCCGTTGCCCGAACCGGGCTCAGCCAACGCGAGGCGGCGGCCGCCGGCTTTCAGCCGGCGAGCACCCTGACCACCGAGTTCGATCACAAGGCCTACTACCCGGGCGCTGGCCGGCTGCGGATCAAGGTCACCGGCGACCGCCAGAGCGGCCGCCTGCTGGGCGCTCAGATCGTGGGGCCACACAACGCGCAGGTCGCCAAGCGGATCGACATCTTCGCAGCTGCGCTCCACTGCGACCTCCGCATCGACCAGCTGCTCGACCTCGATCTCAGCTACACGCCGCCCTTCGGAGCACCCTGGGATGCCGTGCAGGTGGCCGCTCAGGAATGGTTGTCGAGCTGAGCAACCCCTATCGACAGCAAAGCCGCTTCACCCTGACGCGCAGTGTCAGGAGTCGCCTCCCCGGTGGAGGGCAGCAGCGCCCACTCCGGCGATCGCCAGCAAGGCAAAGAGGGCCAGGTAGCCGAAGGCCACGACCGGCGAGATTGCCGTCCAGAGCAGACCGGCCAGTGCGCTCGCCACCAGCTGGCCGAAGCCCTGAGTGGCCGCAAGCACACCGAAGGCCGAACCTCGCACCTGGGCCGGCGCTAACGCCGCCACCGCGGCGTTCTCCGCCGTCTCGACCAGGCCGATGCCGGCCCCGGCGAGCAGGAAGGCCAGGGCCAGCAGCGCCAAGCCGCCGGCCAGGGCGAAGCCAAGGTAGGCGAACAGGAAGGCAGCCACGCCGACCAGAAGCACCGGCGGGGCGCCCCAGCGATCGCCGGCGCGACCGCGGGCACGCTCACCAACGTGGCGAGCAGGTTGTAGCCGA
>JALZAW010000204.1 GCA_030948155.1 Candidatus Dormiibacterota bacterium
CCAACCTTCGTACTAGCGGCTCCGAGCCGTTCTTCTATGGCGGCCAAGCGGTCGTCGAAGGCGTCTTGATGCGGGGTCCCCGAAGCTATGCAGTCGCGGTCCGCAAGCGAAGTTCAGGCGAGATCGCCCTGGACCAGGGGGAGCTGAGCGGGGGACTCTACACAGGGCGGTTTTGGAAGCTGCCCTTCGTGCGCGGCCTGGCGCTCTTGGCTGAACAGATGCATCTCGGCATGCGCAGTCTGATCTGGTCGGCCGGTGTCAGTGCGGGTGATAACGATGTGGAGATCGGGCGGCGCGAGATCGCCATCACGATTGCCGTCGCCGTCGCCGCCAGCCTGCTCCTCTTCATCGGCCTGCCCCTGCTTGGTGCGGGGTTCGCGGTTCGCCGGGCGGGCTCAGTCGGATTCGTAGTGGTGGAGGGTCTGATCCGGGTCGGTCTGGTGATCGGCTACCTGCTCCTGATCGGTTCGACTCGCGATGTGCGGCGAGTGTTCCAGTATCACGGCGCCGAGCACAAGACCATCAACGCGTTCGAGTCTGGTTGGCCACTGGAGGTGGCCCAGCTTCGCCGGGCCAGTCTGCTGCATCCCCGCTGTGGCACAGGCTTTCTGGTGGTAGTGGTGGTCGTCAGCGTGCTCGTCTTCGGTTTGGTGGCGCTGGCTCAGCCGAACTGGCCGGAGCTGATCCTCTCCCGGCTGCTTGGCGTGCCCCTCATCGCGGGCGTCTCCTACGAGTGCATCAGGTTCATGGCCAGGCACCGCTCTAACCCGGTGGTCAAGCTGCTCTTGATCCCCGTCCTGGCCACACAGCGGCTGACGACGCGGGAGCCCGACGACGGCATGCTGGAAGTCGCCCTGGCCGCCTTCCAGGCGGTTCGCGGGGCGGAGGCAGCAGCTGCGTGATCGATCGGCTGGAATTGCAGGTCAAGCGGCATGCAGAGATTCAGGCGGAGATGGCCAAGTCTGAGGTGGTGACCGACTCCCAGCAGTTGGGCAGGCTCGGTCGCGAGCTCCGCCAGCTGGACGAGACTGTCGAGACCTACCGGGCCTACCAGACCGCCGAGCAGCAGTTGAGCGAGGCTCGAGAAATGCTCGCAGCGGAGCGTGACGCGTCGATGCAGGAATTCCTGCAGCAGGAGGAGAAAGCGGCGGAGGAGCGGCGACAGGCCTTGGAAGAGCGGCTGCGCGTTCTGCTCCTGCCCAGGGATCCCAACGATGAGCGGGACGTGGTGGTCGATATCCAGGGCGCTGAGGGCGGTCAGGAGGCTTCGCTGTTTGCGGCTGACCTCTTCCGCATGTACTCGCGCTGGGCGGAAGCGCAGGGCTGGAAGGTGGAGGTGGTGGAGGCGCAGGAAAATGGGATTGGCGGCTTCGACAAGATCGAGTTCGAGATCCATGGCCGGGGCGCGTACTCCCGACTCAAGTACGAGGGCGGCCCACACCGGGTCCAGCGCGTGCCGGAGACTGAGAGCCAGGGCAGGATCCACACTTCAGCGGCCACTGTGGCGGTGATGCCGGAGGCGGACGCCGTCGAGATAGAGCTGCCCGAGAAGGACCTCAAGATCGAAACCTCCACCTCGACAGGGCCCGGCGGTCAGAGCGTGAACACCACTTATTCGGCAATCCGCATCACGCACCTGCCGACGGGCCTGGTAGTGAGCTGCCAGGACGAGAAGTCGCAGCTCAAGAACAAGGAAAAGGCTCTCCGCGTGCTGCGCACGCGGCTCTACGAGCGGAAGCTGGCCGAGCAGCAGGCTGCCCAGTCGGACCAGCGGCGCTCGATGGTGAAATCGGGCAACCGGTCGGAGAAGATCAGGACCTACAACTTCAAGGAGAACCGGGTCACCGATCACCGCATCAACGCCACTCTGTACAAGCTGGACAGAGTGCTCCAGGGCGATCTTGACGAGCTGGTCAACCTTCTGGCCGCCGCTGACCGGGAAGCCCAGCTGAGCGGTCAGGCCTGAGCGCCGGCCAACCCGCCTCCGAGCTGACGCTGCTTCAGGTGCTGAGGCGTGCGGCCGGCTACCTGCACGCGCACGGCTCGAGCTCGGCTCGGCTGGACGCTGAGTTGCTGCTCGCCCACAGCCTGCAGCTTCGGCGGCTGGACCTCTACCTCCAGTTCGAGCGACGCCTGGAGGAAACGGAGCTCGCCGCTTACAGGCGTCTCATCGCCCGTCGGGGCGGCGGCGAGCCGGTCGCGTACATAGTGGGCCGCAAAGAGTTCATGAACCTTGAATTCGAGGTTTCCCCCAGCGTCCTGGTGCCCAATCCGGACACCGAGACGCTGGTGCATCTCGCCATCGAACGCGGCCGCGGCCTGCCGGTACCGGTGCGGGTGGCAGATGTAGGCACAGGCAGCGGCTGCGTGGCCGTCGCCATCGCTCACTACCTGCCGGAGGCCCTGGTTTGGGCCTCTGAGATGGACAAAGCAGCGTTGACGGTGGCGGCTGCCAACGTCCGCCGCCACGGCCTGGCGGCGCGCGTCGAACTGCTCCGTGGCGACCTGTTGGAGCCGCTGCCCAACGACCTCCAGATCATCTGTGCCAACCTGCCCTACCTGAACCCGGCAGCAGAGCTGCCGCCCGAGGTGCTGGCGCAACCGGGCGGCGCCCTCTTCGCAGCCGACGCGGGGGCGGAGCTGGTGAACCGCCTACTTGCCGCAGCGCCTGCAAAGCTGGCGCCTGGGGGGTTGGTGCTGGCCGAGATCTCCGCCGAACTGGTCGAAAGCCTCGACCTGACGCCTTACCTGGGTAACCGCCTGCACCGCGACTTGGGCGGCCAGGTCCGGGTTTTGGAGGCCTGGTTGTAGGTGGCCGCACAGATGCTGAAGCCTGACCAAGCCGGTCTCGCTCGAGCTGCCGAACTGCTGCGCCAGGGCCAGGTGATCGGCTTTCCCACCGACACCGTCTACGGGCTCGCGGCGCTGGCCGGGGACGACACGGCTGTCCGGCGCGTCTACGCCGTCAAGGGTCGCTCGCTCTCCCAGCCGCTGATCCTGATGCCTCCGCCGGGCAGCGAGCTCGTTCGCTGGGCGCAGGTGGACCAGCGGGCCGCCGGCTACCTCGAGCGCTGGTGGCCGGGACCGCTGACAGTCATCCTGCCGGCAGCGCCAAGGCTGAAGCCGCCCCTGGTCAGCGCCCAGCCCCGCACTGTGGGCGTCCGCGTCCCCAACCATCCCGTCGCGCTTGCCCTGCTGCGGGCGGTGGGCGAGCCGCTGGCGACCACCAGCGCCAACCGGAGCGGGCTGCCGCCGGCGCTGGTACCACTGGATGCGGCCTGGCTCGGCGGTCTGGCCGCCGTGCTGGACGGTGGCCTTGTTCCCGGCGGACTACCGAGCACGCTGCTCGATCTCAGCTCTGAGCCGCCCCGCATCCTGCGCGAGGGCCCGATCACCGCTGCGGAGCTGGGCCTCTGATAGTCGTAGTCGGGAGTGGCTACCGGCAAGTGACAGCAGGAAGCTCGCGCTTAGGATGGGGGCCATGGCCTCCACTCAACCGCTGACGCTCTCCTTTTCCGCGCTGGACCGGTCGGATCCCAAGGTCGCCAACCTGATCCGCCAGGAGTACGAGCGCCAGAGCACAACGCTGGAGCTGATCCCCTCCGAGAATCTCGCCAGCCCGGCCGTCCTGGAAGCGCTCGGCACGCTCCTCACCAACAAGTACGCCGAGGGCTATCCGGGCCGCCGTTATTACGGCGGCTGCGAGGTCATGGACCAGATTGAGACGCTGGCCCAGGAGCGGGCCCAGGAGCTGTTCGGAGCCGAGTACGTGAACGTCCAGCCCCACGCCGGCAGCCAGGCCAACGCAGCCATTTACCAAGCCGTGTGCCAGCCGGGCGACCGGGTGATGGGGATGGACCTCGCGGCCGGCGGTCACCTCACCCATGGCAGCCCCGCCAACTTCAGCGGCAAGCTCTATGAGATCCATCCCTACGGCGTGAACCGGGAAACTGAGCTGGTCGACTACGAGCAGTTGCAGCGCCAGGCCGAGGAGGTGCGGCCGCGGCTTCTGATGGCCGGCTACAGCGCCTATCCCCGGCGCCTCGACTTCTCTTGGCTGCGTCAGATCGCTGATTCGGTCGACGCGGTGCTGGTCACTGACATGGCCCACTTCGCAGGGCTGGTCGCCGGTGGCGCTCACCCATCGCCGGTGCCCGACTCGCACATCGTCACCACTACCACCCAGAAGACGCTGCGCGGCGCTTGGGGTGGGATGATCCTCGCCGCCGACAGCGAATGGCAGAAGCGGCTCGACTCGGCAGTGTTCCCGGGAACGCAGGGTGGTCCCCTCATGCACGCCATCGCTGCCAAGGCTGTCTGCTTCGGAGAAGCGCTCAAGCCTGAGTTCAAGCAGTACGCGAAAGCAGTTGTCGACAATGCTCAGACGCTGGCTCGCCGGCTGCAGGAGCGGGGGTTGCGGCTGACCACCGGCGGCACCGACAACCACCTCATGCTGATCGACCTTCGGCCGCTGGGCTTGAAGGGCCGCTCCGTGGTGGAGATTGCTGACCACGCGGGCATCACCCTCAACGCCAATGCGATTCCCTATGACGAGGCATCCAAGTTCAATCCCAGCGGCGTCCGGCTGGGCACTCCCAACATCACCACGCGGGGCATGCGCGAGGCTTCAGTGGTCGAGGTCGCCGACTGCGTGGTGGATCTGCTGGAGGCGCTTTCGGAAGGGAAGGGTGCGGCCTCGCTGGCGGCCGTGCGTGAGCACACGCTTGACCTCTGCCGGCGCTTCCCTCTACCGTATGGCTTTGAGTAGACGCGGCTGACCCAGGAGGTCGCTCTCTTCTGCCTCACTCATGAACGAGCTTTACTCGGCCGTCACCGATCTCTTCAACCAGTCCTCGCTCACAGCACTGCAAGCCAACCTGGGCCCGGCGCTCGTCCCAGCCTTGGTGGCTCTGGGCGCCTGCCTCATAGCCACCCCGCTCGCCATCGGCCTGTCGCCGCGGCTGGGCTTGGTAGCCCAACCCCGCCCGGAGCGAGACATCCACCGCGGGGCAGTCCCCAAGATGGGCGGTCTCGCCATGTTCGTCGCTTTTGCCCTCGCCGTCCTCATCTTCCTGCCTCATAGCTGGAGCCTGCTCGGGGTGCTGGTTCTCTGCGGCGCCAGCGCGCTTCTCTACGCGTTCGACGACCGCTTCGACATCCCGGCGCTCGCGAAACTCGCCCTGCAGATAGTGGTGGCCGTAGTCGCCGTCAAGCTCTTCGGCTTCGAAATCCGCTTCCTCCACCTGCCTTTCCTGGAGATCCCGAACCTGGGCTTGCTCATCCTGCCTGTCAGTGTCTTCTGGGTGATCGGCATGCAGAACACA
>JALZAW010000205.1 GCA_030948155.1 Candidatus Dormiibacterota bacterium
GGAACGCCCAGCTCGTCGAGCCACCCGGCCAGGATGCGCTCGAAGTGGCTCTGCAGCAGCGCCATCCCATAGTTGTGGCGGGTGGGGAAGTCGCTGATGTCCATCGGGACCCCAGCGAACGCCTGCACCTGCATCGCCTTCCCCTCGGCGAGGAAGCGATCGACGACACCCCGCTGGTCCAGCACCTCGATGGTGCGGGAGTGCAGACCTCTGGAGCGCGAGCTTTCGAGCTTGAAGCTGGCGCGTCGCTCGACGATGAGGACGTCGGTCCCCGCCAGCGTCAGCTCCGCCGCCAGCATCATCCCTGTCGGACCGCCGCCGGCTACCACCACCGCATGTTCGGTCATACGCCACCCCCATTTCCGTAGGTTCTGGTTTCGGCTGGAGATTCTGCAGCACGACCCGGGTCTTGCCGCAACCGCCAGGCGCGCAGTACACCGAGCACGGCAAGGAGTGGATACCCCTTCCCCTTGTCAGCTGGGGACGGACAAGACGTTGCGCTGCGGCGCGTACGGCGGGGCCGGTCAATGGCCTGCGGCCAGAGCGTCAGCGGCGCCGGTCAGGCCGAGAGCGAAGACCAGGGCGGGATAGAGGCTGATCGCCAGCGCCATCACAGCAGTCAGCGTCACGACCCCAACCGCTGCCTGCGAGCGCCAGAGCCGACGCTCAGAGGTGACAGGCGACCAGACGTGATAGACCACCCGCACGTAATACGCGACCGAGAGGACGCTGGCGAGCACCGCTACAACTACCACTGCCGTCCAGCCGCTCTGCACGCCGGCGGTGAAGAGGAACAGCTTGCCGAAAAAGCCCAGACTGGGCGGAAAGCCGGCGAGCGAAAGCATGAAAGCGGTCAGCAGGACTCCCAACAGCGGTTGTCTGTAGCCCAGCCCATCGAGATCACTTATGCGGTCGTGTTCGCCCTCGGGCGTGACCAGCGCAATCAGCACGGCGAACGCGCCGAAGTTCATGAACAGGTAGGCCCCCAGGTAGAAGAGGGTGGCGCCGAAACCCGACTTGCCGCCGGCTATCACCCCCACCAGCATGTAGCCGCCCTGGGCGACAGAGGAGTAGGCCATGAGCCGCTTGAAGCTGCTCTGCACGACGGCCGCCAGGTTGCCGATCAGCATGCTGGCCACGGCTATGAAGGCCAGGATCAGAGCCCACTCCGCCTGCAGGTGGGCCAGGCCTGTACCGAAGACACGGATGATCATGGCGAACGCCGCAGCCTTGGTGCCCACCGACATGAACGCGGTAACCGGCAGAGGAGCGCCCTGATAAACGTCAGGTGTCCACTGGTGAAACGGAGCGCCGGAGATCTTGTAGCCAAAGCCGACGGCCATCAGGATCACGCTCAGGATCAGCAGCGGGTTGTGGGCGTCCTGCTCCGTGACGCGCTTGCCGATCTCACTCAGCACGGTTGATCCGGTGGCGCCATAGGCGAGTGCCATGCCGTACAGCAGAAAGGCGCTGGCGAAGCCGCCCACCAGCAGATACTTGACTGCCGACTCCTGAGAAGCGGTGTCCCGGCGGGAGTAGCCGCAGGCCACGTAGAGCGCTACGGAGAGCGTCTCCAGTGAGATGAAAACGCTGACGAGCGAGGTTGCCGCAGCCAGCGCCATCATGCCCGCGACGGCGGCCAGAAGCAACACCTGCAGCTCGGCCTCCAGAAGGTGGCGGCGGCGGACGTACACCCGCGAGATGACGACGCTCAGGAGTCCCAACGCGGCCAGCAGCATCTCGAAGAAGAGGGCGAAGGTGTCGCCGCTGGCGAAGCCTGAGTAGGCGCTGCCACCGCCGCCTGTCGCAAAGCGCAGCGCCGCCACCAGCAGCGCGACGGCCAAGCCGGCGGCCGCCGTCAGGGCTGCAGATGTGCCACGCAGGGGCTGGGGAAGGCTGAAGTCGAGCACTATGGCGACCAACAGCGCCAATGTCACCACCGCGATGGGCAGTATCTGGCTCAGATCAGACCACGCCTGGCCGGCGCCGTAGTTGATCTGGGGCACACTGCTGGACAGAGTCATCGCCAGGGCACCGGGAGGGGGAAGGCGAGGGCGTTCATCGCCTGCGTGATGAGGTACGGGTAAAGCCCCAGCACGACCATGAGAAGCACCAACGGCAGCAGCGTGCCCAACTCCGACCCGGCCAGGTCGAGACGCGCGGAGCGTGCTGCCACTGCAGCCGCCGGCCGGCTTATCGCACCGTCTGTTGTCAGCAATCCGCTGGCAGGCATTTCTTCAGTAATGGCAGCGCTGGGTGCGCTCAGCTGCTCCCCCCGGGCCGCATACATGACCCCCTGGAAGAGCCTGAGCATGTAGACGGGCGCCAGGAGCAGCCCTATAGAGCCGGCCACTGCCAGCCAGGGTGCGAACTGCCAAGCGCCCAACAGCGTCATGAACTCGCCTACGAAGCTGTTGAGCCCCGGCAGCCCCAAAGCGGCCAGCGTGACTATGAGAAAGACGCCTGCCAGCACAGGCATGCGGGGAGCCAGGTCCTTCAACACTGCGCGGTCGCGCGAGCCTGTGCGAGAGCCGATCCAGGCGACGAGTAGGAAGAGGGCGGGGACTATCACGCCGTGGTTGACCATCTGGATCAGGGCTCCCTGCTGACCGGGCTGGTTGAAGGAGAAGATGCCCAGCACTATGAAGCCCATGTGACTGATGCTGGAGTAGGCGATGACCATCTTCATGTCGCGCTGAGCGAGGGCCAAGAGCCCGCCCCAGGCAATCCCGATCACGGCGAGAATGGGCATAACCCCATTCCAGTCCCACCAGAAGGCTGGATGAGGCAGGAGAGGGATGAGAATGCGCAGCATTGCGTAGGCGCCTGTCTTGCCCATCACGCCGGCGAATGTGACCAGGAACGCGGCAGGCGCCGCCCGGTAGGCGTCAGGCAGCCAGCCGTGGAAGGGGAAGAGGGGCACCTTGATGGCGAAGGCAAGTCCCAGCAGCAGGAACAGACCAAACTGGATGGCGGGGGTGGGTGGGTGTGCCGCCAGATCTACGAGCTGGAACGTGTTGCCGGCATAGATGTACTCGCCAATCACCCCGACCAGCGCCAGCAAAGAGCCCACGAGCGTGTAGAGAATGAACTTGAGCGCCGCTCGGCCCGAACGGCCCTCGCCCCACTGCCAGAGTAGGAAGTAGGCGGGGATCAGCTGGACCTCCCAGAAGACGTAGAACAGCAGCAGGTCGGCGGCCAGAAAGATGCCTGCCATGCAGCCGGCCAGGAAGAGCAGCATGGCTATGAAGCCGCGGAGCCGCCGCAGCTGGGCGCCGGTGGCCAGGATGGCGATCACTGTCAGCAAGGCGTTGAGCACCAGCAGCCAGAGGCTGATGCCGTCGACGCCCAGGTGATAGGCAACCTTGTACTGAGCCACCCAGGGCACGTTCTCCTCGAACTGGTAACCACGGTGGCTTACATCGAAGCTCACGGCCATCACCAGCGTGATCAGCAGAGTCAGGCCCGCGACGCCCAGCCCGGCGGGCTTGGCTAGCTGGCGCGGCAGCAGCGCCACCGCCAGCGCCCCCGTGATAGGGAGCAGCCAGATCGCTGTCAGCATCAGGTGGCCAGCCTGATCAGGAGCAGTCCGCCGGCGACCACCACTCCCGCCAGGAAGACGAAGGCATAGTTCCGAAAGAAGCCGGTCTGAGTGAGCGACAGCCCACCGGCGGCAGCCTCGGCGCCGGTGGCGACGCCATCGACGCCGCCTTCGAAGACGGGGTTTTCCAGCAGCCGTTCGCCGCCCCTGGCGAGCGCGTCCAAGCCCCGCACGAAGAGTGCGTTGTAGGCCTCATCGAAGTAGTACTTGTGCTCCAGCACCTGCTGGGCCCCCGGAAGACGCTGGGACCAGGGCCGGAATCGCTTCTCCACGTAGAAATATCTGGCGAACCAGAATGCGCCGGCCCCCAAGAGAAGCGTCGCGGCGGTGGCGAGCAACTCCAGTGGATTGGCTTCCCAGCCGAGCCGCCCGACGGCCGGCGAAAGAAACTCCTCGATCAGCTTGGGGCCCTGCGAGCCCAGCGCGCTGGTCTGAAGCAGCCCGCCCAAGACCGTGCAGCCGGCCAGGATCAGCACGGGCCAGAGCATCACCGGCGGTGCCTCGTGCGGTTCCGCGACCGCGCGGTCAAGGGAGACCGGACCCCAGAAGGCAAGCCACCACATGCGACCTGTGTAGAAGCCTGTCAGGATCGCAGTCACGAAACCGACCAGCCACATCAGCTGGGGGAAGCCATTGCCACCTGGCTTGCTGAAGGCGTCGCCGAGGATCAGTTCCTTGGAGAAGAAGCCGACCAGCGGGATGATCCCGACCAGGGAGAGGGATCCGATCAGAAAGGCAATGGAGGTCGGCCGCAACTGGCGCCAAAGGCCGCCGAATCGGCGCATGTCCTGCTCGTCGTGCATGGCGTGAATCACGTTGCCGGCGCTCATGAAAAGGAGGGCCTTGAAGAAGGCGTGCGACAGCAGATGGAAGAAGGCGGCCGCGTAGGCGCCGACGCCGACGCCCAGAAACATGTAACCGATCTGGCTCATTGTCGAATAGGCGAGCACCCTCTTGATGTCCGTCTGAACCAGAGCCACCGTCGCCGCAAATAGCGCCGAGGCGGCACCTATCACCGCCACCGTCCCATGGGCGTAGAGGGCGACATCATAAATCGGGTGCATCCGGCCGACCAGGTAGACGCCGGCCGTCACCATGGTCGCCGCGTGGATGAGGGCCGAGACGGGAGTCGGGCCCTCCATGGCGTCAGGCAGCCAGGTATGGAGCGGGAGCTGGGCGGATTTGGCGATGCCCCCCACCAGGAGCAGGAAGGCGATCAACTCCAGCGCAAAGCTGTCCTTGCCGCCCAGCCGCTGGAAGACACCGGCGAAGGTGATCGCATGGTAGGTGAGAAAGATGGCGAAAGCCGCCAGGATGAGACCTATGTCGCCTATCACGTTCATGACGAAAGCCTTGCGTGCGGCCACCACCGCCGAGTGCCGCCAGTAGTAGAAGCCGATCAGGAGGTACGAGCTGAGGCCCACACCCGCCCAGCCGACGACCAGGAACAGGAAGTTGCCGGCCAGGACGAGGACCAGCATGGAGAGTACGAACAGGTCCATGTAGGCAAAGAAGCGAGCGTAGCTGCCGTCAGTCTCGTGCTCCATGTAGCCGACGGCGTAGGTGACTATGAGACCGCCAACTCCGGTGATGACGAGGCACATGAAGATGGAGAGCCGATCGACCAAGAGGTTGAACGACAGCTGGAAGTCGCCACTTCGGATCCAGGTCCAGTAGCTGAAGTCGTGCGACTGGGAGTGAGCCAGCGAGTCAAGGAACAGG
>JALZAW010000206.1 GCA_030948155.1 Candidatus Dormiibacterota bacterium
ACAGCCTCGTTCTCCAAGCCGAACGCGACCTCCCGCTCGACCCAGGAGCGAACCGCCTGCAGCTCGGGGTCCTGAAATACGAAGCCAACTTCCCGGGCCAGACGCCGGGTGGGCGTGCGCAGCACATCGAGGCCGCCCACCGTCACCTGGCCCGAGATCCGGCCGCCATGGAAGTGCGGCACCAGGCCGTTGAACAGCCGGAGGAGGGTCGACTTACCACCTCCGGACGGTCCCACGAGACCTGTGAGGCCGGCGCCGAGCTCCAGGTCCACCGCTCGCAGCGCCAGCTCGGCTGCGGCAGGGTACTGGTAGCTCAGGTCGCGG
Organism: Candidatus Dormiibacterota bacterium; assembly: GCA_030948155.1. Lineage (GTDB taxonomy): Bacteria > Chloroflexota > Dormibacteria > Dormibacterales > Dormibacteraceae > Dormiibacter. The sequence goes on from JALZAW010000206.1 coordinate 325, forward strand.
AGGGTCGCCGGGGCCATAGGAAGAGAGGAAGCGCCAGGAGCAGGAAGGCAGCGAGCGGCAGCGGCTCGAGCGGCGGCAGGCTGAGGGAAGGGTAGGGGTACCACTCCGTCGTCTGGCCGCCCACACGGGCAGCGATGAAGAGAACGAGCGCACCCGCTGAGCCTGCCACCAGCGCGCGGTCGGCTGCGCTCAGGCCCGGCCGCTGCCAGCGGCTGCGCGGGCCGGCGCCGTAACCCCGCGCCTCCATGGCTTCGGCGAGCTGGATCGAACCCTCGACGGCAGTCAGCACCACCGGCACTGTGATCTCCGCCCAGGAGCGGGGGCCGCGCAGGCGCCAACCCCGCAGCCTCTGGCCCTCCACCACCTGACCCACCGTTGAGCGCAGGGCTCCGGCCAGGCCCAGCGTCATCGCGAGGGTCCCGCCAGTCCTATCCAGCCAGCCCGGCAGCGCATCGATGAGCTCGTCAGGTTCCAGCAGCAGGGTGAGCGAGGCGGCGCCGAAGAGGCAGGCCATGAGGCCCACACCACTGAATAGCCCGTAGGCGAGCGCTTCCAGGGTCCAGGGACCACCGAGCCCAGGAAGCCAGCCGGGCAGCGTCCAGAGCACAGTGTCACCGATGTGTGCGACTACCACGTTGAGCAAGGCGGTGGTGCCGGCGAAGATGCCGGCGGCCAGGAGCAACCGGCGCACCCGCCGCCAACCGGCCAGTCGGATCAGCACTGTCAGGCTGATGATCACCGCCGTCACTCGGTAGAGCGGGTTGCTGGTCGCCAGGGCCAGTACGACGCAGGCCAGCGCCCAGGCGGCTACCGCTCGGGGATGCGGCCGGCCAGCCACCTCTAGCGGTCCACTAACTCCGCTTGGGCAGCGGCGGCAGCGGAGGAGGGCTTCCCGTCTGCGGTCGGTACTGCCAGCCGATGGCGCCGCCGTCAGCGACCTGGACCTGATCGAGGCCGGTGGTCGAGTCCAGCCAATTCGGCTCGCCCTTGGGGTCGAGAAGCAAAGCCCAGTAGGGCGCGCCGGGGGGGAAGCACTGGTCAAAGTGGGCAGGCTCGTTGTCGACCTGGCAGATGCCCAGACCCAGCGAGGTGCTGGTCGTCCGGAACTCAACTCCACTCTTCTTCATCAGGTTGGGGCCGTTGATGGAGTCGCCTTCGAAACCGAGGCAGGCTTGGACCACCTTGCCTGACAGATGTTGAACCACCAAATAGGCTCGGTGCGGGGCCTGGGCGTTGGCGCAGCCGGCCTGAGTGGAAGGGGTTTGCGAGGCGGTCCCGGAGCCGGGCCCGCAGGCGGTAGCGGTTAGTGCCAGTATCGCGCTGGCGGTCAGCAGCTTGCGCATGCTTGTCGTCTCCTGGCGGCGCTCTCCCAGCCGCGGGGAACGCCGGCCGCCGGCGGCCTCCCCACCGTTCGCGCGGACGGGTTGCCTCCCCGACGGTCAGGTCTCCTGACTTGCGGCTCGCCGCCCCGGCCCGCCTTCCCAGATCCTCATCCAGTGGCGTCTTGGGCGGGGCTCCCCGCTGACAGTTGCGCGACAGCGCCGGATTCGCACCGGCTTCCCTTGCCCGTCAGGGCATCGCCAATGCTACAGCCGGCCGCACGCGCTGCAGCCGGCACTGGAGTCGCTCAGCGCGCGCTGACCTCGGCGGCGAGCCAGTCCAGGTAGTCGACCGAGCCGCCGCTGACCGGCAGCTCCAGTATCTCCGGGTTCTCGTAGGAATGCCGCGAGCGGATCTCCGCCTGGGCCGCCGCGGAAGCTGCTTTGGTGGTCTTCACCAGTAGCAGCGCCTCGTGTTCGCGGTGCAGAGTACCTTTCCAGCGGAAGAAGGAGTGAACCATGGGGACGACTGAGCCGCAGGCGGCCAAGCGCTTCTCCACGAGGGCCTCACCTATGCTCTCGGCCTCATCCCGAGCCGCCAGCGTGGTGATCAGGAGCACCGCCTCGACCTCAGCCACGAGGAGGCGCCTCGAGCCAGGCGATTGCGCCAGCCAGGACTGCGCCTCCCAGCAGCGCGCCCCCGATTACATCCGACTGCCAATGCACACCCAGGTAGAGCCGATCGAGAGCCATCAGCGCAATCATGACGGCTGCAAAAGGGAGTGCCAGCCGCCGGCCCCAGCCGTCAGGCAGGAGCCTGTGCAGCACGAAGGCCAGGAGGCCGTAGACGAGCACTGTGCGAACCATGTGGCCGCTCGGGTAGCTGTTGGCGATCCCCGCGCCGGCGGCGGCCATGTCACCCACGCTCGGCCCGTCCAGATGACCAGTGGAAGGTTCGGGGTGACTCAGGAGACGCTTGTAGAGCAGCTCGATCACGACAGCCACCGGGAAGGCCAGCACCACCCACACCTCCACCCGGAAGCCCGTCCGCCAGAGATAGAGTGCCAGTCCCAGCATTAGAAGCGCTGTGAACTCGAGGCCACCAAGTACCGCTAGCGCCTGCCCGGCCGGCTCCCAGGCCGGACTCCAGAGAGCGGCGAAGAAATGCGCCAGCCGGACATCCGGGATCGACGTCGCCCCGGTGGCGACGAGCTGCGTATAGGCGAGGAAGGCCAGGCTCAGCACTGCCAGCAGGAGCAGGCTCCGGTTCAGGGCGCGCACTTCCACGGGGGGAACCGTACCCGCTCCGGTGTCAACCCGGTCAGCGCTGGCACCACCGGCAGAAGACTGTGCTTCGGCCGCCCAGGCGAGTAACGCTAAGGGCGCGGCCGCAGTTGAGGCAGGGTTGGCCGCCGCGGCCGTAGACGCGCAACTGCTCCTGCTGAGCCCCCTTCTCACCCCAGGCGTCGCGGTAGCTGTCAACGCTGCTGCCGCGGTTGGCTATCGCCTGCCGCAGGAGCACGTCGAGCGCCGCGCGCAAACGGGCGATACGCGGGCGGCCAATCGCACCGGCAGGTCGGTCCGGCCGGATGCCCGCCCGATGCAGGGACTCATCCGCATATATGTTGCCGACGCCGGCCAGGAGTGCCTGGTCGAGCAGGAGTAGCTTGATGGGTGCTCGCCGGTGGCGCAGCCTTCGATGAAGGTCGGCGGCGGTGAACTCGGGATCGATGGGCTCGGGGCCCAGCGGTGGCAGCTTGCGGGCCGCGAGCAGCTCGGCCTCACTGCCGAGCAGGAGCCGACCGAAGCGGCGCACGTCGCGCCAGCGCAGTTGCCGGCCGTCATCCAGCGCAAAGACCGCGTGGAGGTGAGTGGGCTCCGGCTCCGCGGTTCCGGCCAAGCGCCACTCCCCGGTCATGCCCAGATGCACCACCAGCAGGCTGCCGCCGCTCAGGTGGTGCAGGATGTATTTGCCGCGTCGGGTGAGGGTGTCGATTCGCTGCCCGGGTAGGTCACGAGCAAAGGCCTCCGGCTCGGGATGCCTGACGACTGCCGGAAATCTCAAGTCGCAGGCGGTGAACGTGCGGCCGATCAGTTGTGGCCGTAGGTCGGCGGCGACCGTTTCGACCTCGGGCAGCTCCGGCAACGGTTTCTTGAGCTCTAGCCGACGACCGTCGCCAGCTTCGCCAGGTCCGCCCAGTTGGGACCCTGCTTGGCCTCCACCTCAAGCCGGCTGGAGAGCTCATAGGCCTGCGTCATCACCCTGGGCACCATCTCGGCGAAGCGCTCCAGCTCGACTTCCGGTGCCTCGAAGACGAGCTCATCGTGGACCTGGAGCAGCATCCGACCGCTCAGGCCCTGAGCGCCGATCTCTTCATCCAGGCGCACCATCGCCACCTTGATGATGTCAGCGGCCAGGGACTGGATGGGGAAGTTGATGGCCATGCGCTCGGCGGCTTGCCGGAGTTGATAGTTGGGCGAGCGAAGATCTCCGATGGTGCGCCGCCGCCCGGTGGCGCTGACGACAAAGCCCTCTTCCCTCGCTTTCAGCCTGACCTGGTCGAGCCACGCTTTCAGATTGGTGTAGGTGGACCAGTACTCCTTCAGGAACTCGCGGGCCTCGTCGCCGGGGATCCGCATCTGTTGCGAGAGCCCGTACTCGCCCTGGCCGTAGATGGAGCCGAAGTTGGCCACCTTGGCCAGCCGCCGCTGGTCCGGGCTGACCTCCGCCAGCGGCACCTTGAAGACCCGGGCGGCAGTGGCGGCGTGGATGTCGTGACCTGCCTCGAAGGCGGCCAGGAGGTTGGCATCTTCGCTCAGGTGCGCAGCGATTCGGAGCTCGATCTGGGAATAGTCGGCGGCGAACAGCTGCCAGCCTTGGGGCCCTGCCCGGAACGCGCGCCGGATGCGCTGGCCCAGCCCGGTCCGGATCGGAATGTTCATCAGGTTGGGATTGGAGGACGAGAGCCGGCCGGTGGCTGTCGCCGCCTGGCCGAACGAAGTGTGGACGCGCCCTGTCCTGGTGTCGACCAGTGCCGGGAGGGCATCAACATAGGTCGACTTCAGCTTGCTCAGCTGGCGATGCTCCAAGATCAGCTCGACCACCGGGTGCTTCTCCCGGAGTGCCTCCAGCGTGTCGGCGTCAGTCGAATAGCCGGTCTTGGTTCGCTTACCGACCGGCAGCCTCAGGTCTTCGAAGAGAAGCTTCGCGAGTTGCTGAGGGGCGCTCAGGTTGAAGTTGTAGCCGGCCGCCTGGGCGACCTCGGCCTCCAGCGCCTGCAGCTGCGCCTCCAGCTCCGCTTGCATGCCGCTCAGATAGGGGACATCGATCGCCACGCCGGCGCGCTCCATCCTGGCCAGCACCGCTGCCAGCGGCAGCTCCACCTCATGAAAGAGGTAGTCGACGCCAAGGTTCCGCATCTCGCTCTCCAGACGCGGTCCGAGATGAAGCACAGCCTGGGCTCTGGGCCCGGCGAAGTCGGCGCATTCCCGCGGCTCGCAGGTGGCGGCCAAACGCGAGGCGCGGCCGGTGCCCAGAAACTCCTCCTGGCTCTGGAGCTGGCGACCGAGAAACTCACGTGCCAGGTCCTCGAGGCGCGGATCGCGGGAGCCGGCGCCGAGCAGGTAGGCGGCGAGAAAGGTGCTTGACCGCCATTCGTA
>JALZAW010000207.1 GCA_030948155.1 Candidatus Dormiibacterota bacterium
GACCAGGCCAGGGCCGGCGGGCTGAGGGCACTTCTAGATGATGGCAGCCTGCGGCTGTGCTATGACATCTCCGCGCTCTATCCCGACCGCGCCGGCCAGGCGGAGGTGCGGCTGCGGACCGGACAGGCGCCTGCCGCCCTCGCGGCGGCCGAGGCGAAGCTCAGCTGACGGGCCCATCGCCCAGCCGATAAAGCGGCGGCTGAAGACATCCAGGACCAGGAAGCCGGCCCTGATCTGGGCGCTGGTACGAGGGCCGCTCCCCGCCGCCGGCGGCACCCACAAGGCCGCGGGGTCAGCCGGCGCCGTTGGACCCCCGAAGATCGGCAGCCGGCCTGCCGGTTCTTGACGCCGCCGAGATCTAGCGCCGCCTCGTCGATTAGCTCCTCGGCCTTCGCGTCCGGCTTCGTCCTGCCGCTTACACCGTTTGCACCGGGACGTTAGACACATCCAGCTACCTCATTTCCAGCCACACCATTCCCCCAAAGGACCCCCTTTCGCCCAGGTCACCCGCGGTGGAGATCGGACGCCAGACGTGATACCCCGCACCCGAAGCTTGCGGCTTCGGGTCGCCGACGCCAGATTCTCGCGGCCGACTAGCTGCGTGTCAAAGTCCCGCCCTGGGTAGAGCCATGCCCTGATCTAACTAGCGATAACTGATCTTTACCGCTAGTCAGGCCTACGATAAGCCGGTCATGTCAGAGGAACCCAAGACCGGAGAACTGGAGACCCGCGAGCACATGGGGCGAGCCGATGAGCCGCCGTCCTCCCAGCCGCCAACGCCGGAGGGGCTGTTGGGTCCCCGGGCCCTTAAGGAATACCTGGAGGCGGCGGGCCTGACCGAGCTGGAGTCGATCGCCCGCACGCCGGACCAGCTGGCAGCCATTCAACTGGCACAGCAGATTCGGATCGCCGAAGCCCTGGAGCGCATCGCCACAGCTTTGGAGCAGCCCCGGGGAGCCGAAGCCCTAGGTGATGCCTTAAGCAGCCGGTAAGCCCTCAGGAAGCCGGGCCGGCCGAGCTGCGCGATCGGCCCCTCCGTGATCTCGGCCGCTTCCAGCCAAGCCGCCAGTGTGCGCACCGGGCCTATATCGAGGAGGGGATCGAGTTCACCGACAACGCCGCCAGCTACGTCGGCCTTAAGCTGCGCCAGCGCGAGCGCGACCGTTCATGCGCAGCTGTGGGATGAAGTCCCGGCTGTGTCCTGTATGGTCGATCGCTCTAACCGCAGCAAGAGTCAGGTGATTGTAGACACGGTCACAGAGCACCTAGAGCAGGGGGCAACCGAGCTATGCCTGAAGACGAGCGCCAACCATTCCACATGGCTCACGACGAGCGGCCGGATTCCCGCGTTCTCCAGATCATCCCGGTGGGGAGTTTCTCCTGTCGCGGGTCACGAGGCTACGTCGGCCGGGGCTCTATCCATGTGGAGTCGCGCTCGTCCGCGTCCCGGAAGCAGTGGTAGATGGGACTCTCAAACTTGCCTCCGACCAAGCTACGAGCGTACAGATAACTGCCCGGAGGACAGTTCGGCGGCGGCAGGTTGATCGGTGGATGCATGTCTATCCACCATGAGACCAACAGGGGCAGCGCTACGCCAAGCCCGACTCCGACGCAGGCCACGCCGACAGCCAGGCAGCTACGTAACACGCACACAAGGCTTCCCCGGACAACAGCTCCGAGGAGGCCTTGTGCGGAACTATGGATGGAGATCATCAGATGATGCTTCGCCAGCACCCAATCGGTCCGGAAACGTTGCCGCGACTATTCCGGGAACGGTCCAAGGAGCTGGGAGTTGTACTTGGCGGAGAGAGCAGCGATCTTTGCCATGTCTAGCTCAGGTGGTTCGGGCAGGATGGGGGCGGTGGCTGGCTCACTCGCCTCGAGGACGAAGTTAGCCAGGTCGCCGCTGGTCGTCAGCAAGAGGTTGCGGGCGGGCTGCTCGCCTTCGGCACGAAAGGCGTGGGGGATCTCGCGGGGTCCGAAACCGTACCCACCCGGACCAAGCGAAAGTCGCTGATCCCCGACGACGACGGTCAGGTGGCCCTCGATGACGTAGAGCAACTCGTCTTCGGTGTGGTGAAGGTGCAAGGGGGAGGCCCATCCAGGGGGCACCACGAGCTCGACCAGCGACAGTTGTCCTCCTGTTTGTTCACCGGTGGCCTTGACCCAGGCCAGGGCCCCGAAGAACCAGCGGGGTGCCACCTGCTGGGCAGCCGCATAGCTTTCGAGAGCGGTCGATAAAGAAGTCGAACCAGACATCGCTGACCTCCTTGGGTCGGTTGGACGCCAGAACAAGGCCTGGCCTCCGCTGCCGATCATTTGACACTGCGTAATATGATTCAGCGAAGGTCCCTTGTCAAGACCCAAAAAAGGCGACCAACCCCGCATGAACGCCCCGCCGCTCTTCCATTCCTCGGCCAGGGACAGGCAGAGCAATTCGGTGACGCCATGTAATATGATTCGCCAGGCTAGCTTTGTCACGACGTGAAAAGGGGCAAGTACCAGCTCAAGCGCCGCGCCGAGCGCGAGGCCGAGACCCGGAATCGAATCGTCGAGGCCGCAGTGGCGCTTCACGCTGAGGTAGGACCAGCCAGGACTACGATCAGCGCCATCGCCGAGCTAGCCGGAGTCCGGCGGCCAACCGTCTACCGCCACTTTCCTGACGAGGTCTCGCTCTTCCGGGCCTGCAGCACCCATGGCCTCACCATTTATCCCTTGCCTGATCCGGAGCCGTGGCTGGAGGTGCCAGACCCCGTCGGCCGGTTGAGGACTGCCCTCGGCGAGCTTTACCCCTTCTACCGCCGGCATGAACGGCGGCTCTCCAACATCCTCCGCGACTCAGAGGCGATGCCGGACCTGCAAGAAGTGAACGCGGTCGTCTTCTTGCCCCGGATGCAGCGGATGCACGAAGTTCTGGCGGCCGCTTGGGCGGCGCAGGGACGACTTAGCACCGAGCTACTACCGATGCTCGGGCTCGTGCTGAATTTCTACACTTGGCGATTCCTCGCTCTCCAAACCGGAATGGCCGACAGCCAAGCCGTCGAGGTAGCGGTGGGAATCGTGGACTGCGCCAGCCAGCGTCGATGGGGAGAGCAGCCGGATCCGTTAGCAGGCCATCAGGCGGCCCCACCAGGCTGATAGGGCTCCGGCGCCGCGGGCTGATCCACCCGACTTGAGCAGGACCGAATGAGTACGATAATGCGCGTTCCTTCCCATGCGAACGGACGTTTGCACCCAGGAGAGGGAGAGCAAGTTACCAACTGGTTTGTTCGGTTCCTCCGCTCGGAGAAGATGCCGTCACGACGAAAGGATCCAGCCGATCAGGCCTAGTAGGGCCACTTACGGCACTAGCAAGCCCCAGTAGGCAGCCCACAGGGCGAACACGACACCCCCGACCATCAGGACACCGAGCCTAAGCCGCTCCCCCGCGGTCACGGTGGGAGACCTGCGCGACCACATCAGCATGGTCAGCCCGGTGCAGGCGACTGCGACAACGGCAAGGGCTTGGAACACCAGCCAGGGCACCGGTCGGCCGGAGATGAGCGGCCCGGGCGGCAGCCAGGCCTGAGGCACAGTGAGGTAGATGGGCAGGGCCACCGCGGTTGCCAGGCCGGTGATGGCTAGCATGCGGGCCGGCCAGCGTACGGCTGGCGCGCATGGTAGCCCCCGGAAGCGACGCACGACGGTTACGAGCGGGTACCCGGCGAACGCCACGACGAAGAGCGCGAGCGCGGCGAGCTCCGCCCAGACTGACTCATACCAGGCGAGCTGGGGCAGCGCCTGGCTCTCGCGGTCCTGGCTGGGCGCTGGCTGCACACTCGCCGCCGGCGGGTGGCCCATCGCCACCTGATGAACCTAGGTCGTGACCAGGTCGATGTAGCCGGGCGCGAAGTCGTCCAGCCGGTTATATCCGTCCGTCGAGTGATGCAGGTCTGGAGAGGCGTTGGCCAAGAAGCTGATCGTGTAGTGCGTATTGCCACCTCGGGCCAGCGCTTGCTGAACGATCCGAGAGGCCTCCGCGGGCGGGTGATCATAGTCGCTTGTGCTCCACATCGCCAGCACCGGCTGGTGGAGATGCTCCAGTGAAGGGACAGTGTCGAAGTTCGGCTCCGCGAACAGCCCGGCGCTGGCCAGGAGCCGAAGGCTCGTGATCGACACTGCGTTCAGCATGGAACCGGAGACGCCGCAGTGACGGAGGAGGTTGCCCAGGTACCAGGCCTGCTGCCTGATGGGTGACACGCCGGACGCGCCGACCAGCACCACGAAGGCGACATCCGCCGATCGGGCGGCGGCCAGCGGTCCCACCCAAGAGCCTTCGCTCTCTCCCCACAGCCCAACATTGGCCGGGTCAACGCCGGGCTGGGAGCGCAGCAGCTCTGCGCCGGCGAGGGCGTCGCCAGCGAGCAGCGAGTAGTCACGGTGCAACACCGAGTAGCCGACGGTGCGTTTATCGTAGACGAGGGTAACGATGCCGGCCTGGGCGAACGCCTCCGCCTCTGGCTGGTACGCGGCCCGCGGTCCGGGCCCAGAACCATGCACGAGCACGACGCCCGGCAGCCGTTGCGTGCTTCCGCTGGGCGACCACACGGTCCCGTGCAGCGTGAGGTCGCCACTGCGAAAGCTCAGCTCTTGAGTGCTCAGCCCGGCAGGACTGGCGGCGACAGGCAAGGCGGACACCGCGAGCCCCGCGACCGCCAGCATGCCGGCGGTGGCCCACACGGGCCACCTGACCGGCCGGCCCATGACAGATGACTGCGCCAGCCCGTCGTCAGCGCGTGGTCGCCGCTTGCCCCGGATCGCCGGCTCTCTCAGCATTGGCGCAGCCCGAGCCAACTCTGCCGATCGCGTTTCCAGTGCTCGGTGGTCGCGTGGTCGTTTCATTTCACCAGGCCACCAACAAGGCGGTCAATCGCGCCCACACTGGCATCGCAGCAGCGATCGTAGCGCCGCGGCACGGCTGCGTTTGGGCAGAGGCGTCAGGCGGTAACTGAGCGCGTCGTCAATGGTGGATTTGGGGCCGAGCAGGCCCACAGCCGATCCTGACTCTTGATAAGGACCAATGGCGAGAGCCAGCCCAAAAGACGCTCGCAAGCGGAGCGCGGCCGACAGCTCCAACTCCTGGAAATAGGGTGCGTAAAAGGGGGTTTTGGTCACCTATCTGAGCCTGCTAGGCTCTCCGTGAACAAATGTTCGAGATGGAGCCGCGATGAGCTCGCTCAGAGATCCCCTCGGCTTCGACGGCTCCACCAAGCCAGCCGGCGGAAGCAGGCAGCTC
>JALZAW010000208.1 GCA_030948155.1 Candidatus Dormiibacterota bacterium
CAAGCCACTCACCGTCGCCCGTCCAGTTCGGCGCCTCGAAGAGCAGCGTCGAAGACTCGTGGACGAGCCGCCGCTCACCTGAGTCGACGGCGACGACCAAGAGCTGGGCGCGTTGCCCCGGGCGAAGTGTGCGTGGGATGGCAGTCGCCCTTTCCAAGCTCTGTCGCTGAGTTTAGCGTTGGGCCCCGCTCATGAACTGGCTGAGGCTCCACCGGAAGGGGCGGGCGGCGAGGCGTAGACGTAGTGGGAGACCACCGGCCCGCGTCCGTCCTCCTGCAGGGAACGCAGGCGCCGGTCCAGCGCCTGGTCGGACACCGTCATCCGCTCGTGCTGGCGAAGATGATCCTCCCAGGAGGAGGCCAGGAAGGTCTCGACCAGCACCTCCGGCCGGGCGCTGTCCCGGAAGACGCCCCAGCGTAGGGCACCGTCGCGGCGACGCAGCCGGCCGTATCGGTGGAGGAGCTCGAGGAACTCCGGCTGCCGTTCCGGCCGCACCCGGTACTCCAGCGTGACCAGCACGGGACCGCTGCGCGGCTCGAGGTCCTCGGTCACGACCGGCTGAGCCCAGTCGCGGCGCGGCCGAAGGTCCAGTCCCTCGATCGGGTCGAGACGCCATCTGAGAGCGAGCGCCGCGCCGGCGGCGAGCAACGCCGTCGCGACCACGAGAGTGGCGGAGACGCCCAGCCGGTTGGCGAGGGTGCCCCAGGCGGCGCTGCCGAGCGCCATCGAGCCCATGTAGGTCACCTGGTAGGACGCGATGACGCGGCCACGAACCCAGGCCGGCGCCGCCCGCTGCGCGCTCACGTTGAAGGTGGAGATCGCCGCGACCCAGGCGGCGCCGGCCACGAGCATCATGGGCAGCAGAGCCCAGTAGTTGGGCGTCAGGCCCACGCCGAGCGAGGCGGCGGCGAACAGCGCTGTGCCGGTCACGCCGACAGCGTCCGGATGGAGCCGGCCGCGGATGCGCGGCAGCAGGAGCGCACCGCCGACCGCTCCGGCTCCCAGCGATGCCAGCAGGCCGCTGTATCCGGCAGACCCGGTGTTGAGCTGCCTGCTGACGACGGGGAGCAACGCCCACAGCGCGCTGGCGAAGACGATGAAACCGGTAGAGCGGACCAGGATCGCCCGCACCGGCGTCGCCATGAGGCTGTAGCGGAAGCCGGTGCGGACGGCCGCCAGCACGCGTTCGGCGGGTAGGTCGGCCGGCTCCGCCACGCGACGCCACCGGACGACGACGCCCGTCGTGAAGGCGAAGCACGCAGCGGTCAGGACGAACGCAGCGCCCGGGCCGGCCAGCGCCACGGCCACGCCGCCCACCGCCGGCCCGGCGGCGCGGGCGAGGTTGACGGCGACGCTACTCAGCGTGACGGCCGCCTGCAGCTCGGCCCGCGGCACCACCTCCTGGGTGATCGCCTGCCAGGCCGGCAGCCCGACCACGGAGCCGATACCGACAGCGAAGGTCAGGGCCAGCAGCCACCAGGCCGATGTGATGCGGGCCAGGGTGGTGACCGCGAGCAGCGCGCTGACCCCCAGCATCCAGACGCTTGCCACCACCAGCAGCCGGCGGCGGTCGAGGACGTCGGCCAGGGCGCCTGAGGGCAACGCCAGGAACAGGCCTGGCAGGGTGGTCGCGGTCTGCACGAGCGCCAGCATCAGCGCGGTCGGCGCCAGCACGGTCATCAAGTCCACCGCGCCCACGTTCTGGATCCAGGTCCCCATCTGCGAGGCCAGGGAGGCGAACCACAGCCATCGAAAGACCGTGTGACGCAGCGGCCCGAAAGGGCCCTCGCCGTTCGCAGGCGGTACCGCCTGCGCAGTTCTCCCGACCTCCACTGCCGCCCAGCCTAAGCGGTCGGCTTTGGGGATGGACGGAGTCGGGCACTTCGGCTCAGGTCATGCTGGCCGCGGCATTGCAGCCCGCCTCCATCTGAGCGGTCACGGCCCTTGGCCGACCAGGCTGTCTCGCGCTTCAGCGAGTGACGGCGCCGGTCGACGGCCGCGTAGGAGAAATCGACGCCTGGAGCAACGCTTCGACGGCGGAGACCAGCGCCCTCGCCGCGGCACCGCGATCCCTGTCCATTCGGGCCGCGACTGCGGCGCCGTCGTAGAGGAGAGCCAGCTGTCTCCCAAACAGTTTGGGGTCGCTTGCGCCGGCTGCCTCAGCGAGATCAGTGAAGAGAGTCCGGAGCCAGGCTCGATACTCGTCCGCGACCACTTCGCTTGCGTCGCCAGGTCGCGCCTCCGCGCCGGCACCGATGAACCTGCATCCACGAAACTCCGACCCGGCCAGCGCCTCTTCAACCTCCGCGAACACGCCGAGGAGGCGCTCCCTCGGTGTGTCGTACCTGCTCAGAACACGCTCGATTTGCCTCTGCCGTCGCCGGAAGTGCTTCTCGAGGTAGGTGCGGACGAGCTCGTCCTTGCTGCCAAAGATGCTGTACAGCGAGGCCTTCGCGACACCGGCGCGCTCGACGACGCGGTCGATGCCGACGACATGCACCCCTTCCGCGTAGAAAAGCTCGTCCGCGGCCGCGAGCAAACGCTCTCTCGCGGACAGGCGCTGCGAGGCATCAAAGTGGCGTCTGGTCTTGCCGTCGGCGGTCTCCTGAGCGGTCTTCGCAACCACCGCTTCAGTTTACCAACCGGTCTGTCTACCCAACGGGACAGGCCCCCTCTCGAGACGCTGAGGTCTTCAGGCCGCACACCCGCACCCGCTTCGACCCTGGCAGCATCAGCCCCGCCAGTGCAACAGCCGCGAGCACGATGACGGCAGGTCCTTTTCGCGACTCGTCTGGACTAGACGGCGGTCCGGCCGCCGTCGACAGCGAAGGTTGCGCCGGTCACGTAGCTGGCCTTCGGTGAGGCGAGGAAGGCAATCACTTCAGCTATCTCGACGGCCTCAGCGGCGCGGTTCAACAGAGTCGTGCTCCCGAGCTTGTCGGTTCGGTCCGGTGCAGCTGCCCCTGTGAACACGGGACCAGGGGCGACCCATTGACCCGAACACCGCCGGGGCTGAATTCAGCCGCCCAAGCACGCGTCAACGCGGCCTGCGCCGCTTTCGTGGCCCCGTATGCCGCTCCGCCCGCCAGGCCGACCTGGCCGGCCATGCTACCGACGTTGATGATGCTGCCAGCGCCGCGCTCGACCATCCTCGGTGCAAGGGCCGCCACCAGGAAGTAGGCAGCGCGCACGTTGCTTGCAAACAAGGCGTCGAAGGTGTCGAGATCCAGCTCAGCCGTCGGTCCGAACCAGGAGATGCCGGCGTTGTTGACCAGAACATCGACGTCGCCGGCCTCGGCAGCCAGGCGTTCGACGTCGGCCGGCGCACTCAGATCAGCCGAGACGAACTTCCCATACCCGCCGTTCGACCCGATCTCTTCGACCGTCGCCTGGCCACGGGAAGCGTCCCGGCCATGCGGGTCGTGGTCGTCGTCGGATTCGAGACTCATGAAGGCTCCACTCATGAAGGCTCCTTTGCACAAAGGACTGGACCGATCTGTCTGCTTCTCGTGTACTATACAGACCGTTCTGTCTCGCAATGCCGAAGCTTGAAGGAGCCGACCCCATGCCGATGATCGACGTCTACGCCGCCGAAGGAACCTTTCCGGCCAAGAAGGAGCTGACGAGTGCCCTGACCGCCGCCATGATGCGGTGGGAGGGCGTGCCGCCCATCTCGCTCTTCAAGGACAACACAGCAGCCTTCATCCATGACCTGGAGCCAGACGCGCTGGCAAACGCCAATGGCGAGAGCAACCACGTCCGGGTTCAGATCCTCACCCCGATCGGGGTCCTGGACCGTGACAAGCAGGTCGGAGTGGTCAGGGAGATGACCGACATCGTCGCTTCCGCTGCCGGTGATCCGAGTCTCGTCGACCGCACCTGGGTCCTCATCCATGAGTCGCCAGACGGTGGCTGGGGAATCGACGGCCAGGCTCTGACCAACGCCGACATCGCGGCGGCCGCGCGCCACGAGCTGAGCTCGCGGTGAGGGGCCATCGGCGGTGTCGGTGAGGTCCGAGTAGGAGCTCAGGCGGCGGCGGAAGCCATGGTCAGCCGACTAAGTCAAGAGCCGGCGCACACTCTCCACGATCACGTTGCGGCGTGCTTGGGCGTGCTCCGAGGGTTCTTGACCAACGTCTACCGGACGCCGCGGGTCGTCGTTGTCCAGCCAACTGAGATGCGTCAACGAGACCGGGGCAGAACGACTTCCTTGAGACGGATGGCGATGAGCCTTTCCACCAGCGCCCTGGGGAGCGGCTTGTCGGTCGGAAACTGCAGGGCACCCTTGGAGACCACATAGCCGGCGACCTCCTCTGACAGCTGACCCAGCACGGAACCGCTGTGAGGCAGGTAGCTGAGGTGGTTCTTGAAAGCCGCGAATCCGGCGATCGGGCGGCCATGCAGCCGGAATGCCGGACTGCCGTAGGAGGTGCTCTGCTCGGCCTCCGGGATGATGCTGAGAATGGTCCGCCGCAACGCCTCGAGCGTGGTTCGCTTGGGCTCCTCCAGCATCGACAGGTAGTCGTCTATCTCGTACTGCGACACGTCCAGCTCAGCGCTCCAGCGAAGAAAATACATGGCGGAACCGCCGAGCGCCTGCCTCCATCCAGCCGCCCTCGCCGATGATCCGGCAACCCTCGCTCCCTCTGAGGCCGGCCTATGAAGGTGTAGCGTCTCAGAGGTGGCCGATGTGGCAAGGCGAATCGGCGAGCCGGCCTAGATCTTGACGAAGGCAGGCTTCCCCATCCCGAGCCGGCGGGGGACCCTGGTCGGCAAGGTGGACCAGGAACGCGCTCTCCGGATGCTGCTGGTGGTCCTGACCACAGTCAGCGGCCTGGTCGACGCAATCAGCTACCTCAAGCTTGGCCACGTCTTCGTCGCGAATATGACGGGCAACGTGGTATTCATCGGTTTCGCCCTCGCGGGCGCGGCTGAGGTCTCGGTGGAGCCGTCGCTTGTGGCGATAGGGGCCTTCTTGTTCGCGGCCCTGGCGGCTGGCCGCCTGGGACGGTCGAGGCCCGCCAAGCCGGCGCGTCTTCTGAGCGCGGCTGCCGCAATTCAGGTCGCGATCCTTCTGCTCGCCGCGGCTCTTGGCGTGGTCGTTCGGCCCAGCAGCCACCCGGCTCGCTATGTCATGGTGGCGCTGCTGTCCGCCGCCATGGGCATCCAGAGCGCCACGACCACCCGGCTGAACGTTCCCGGTTTCAACTCCACGGTTGTACTCACCAC